>JBAYPC010000026.1:0-13019 GCA_041677905.1 Alkalispirochaeta sp.
GATAGGGATTCCCAGGGCCGTCATAAGAGCATTTCGGACGCCGATAAAGATCAGCAGGATAATCACCAGCAACGCCAGCCCCATCAGAGCGTTGGTTACCAGCACGTTCAGGCTGTCCCTGATGGCCACCGTGGAATCGTTGAAGTAGTCAACGTCAATTCCGGCGGGTATCTGCGGACCGTAGGATGAAACTCTCCGCCGAACCTCATTCAGAATTCCTACCGAACTTCCCCCGGGAACCTTCGTTACCTGCAGACTTATGGCCTGTCTGCCGTTGTACCTGGCGGCAGTTCCGTCTTCGTCGTAACTGAACGATACCGTTCCCAGATCACCGAGGCGGACAACTCCTGGGGTATCCGGACCGGATTCACGAACCACAACGTCCCGAAACTCTTGTACGGTATTCAACGTACCGGTCGTACGGATCAGGAATTCCCGGGACGGTGTCCGAAGCGTGCCTGCAGGAATGGTGACGTTCCGGCTCTGAATGGCCGCCACCACTTCTCTGAGAGAAACACCGTAGGCTTCCATATTTGACGCTTCAAGGGCCACCACCACCTGTCGATCCCGGCTGCCTATCAGGTTGACCGTCGACAGATCCGGTATCGTCTGGAGTTGGTCTGCCACGTTACGAGCGGTTTCATTCAGGACGCCAAAAGGCACATCACCACTAAGGGCCACCTCTACAACCGGTAGAAAGTCGTTGGTAGAAAAATCGTCGATAGTCGCATTCAGGGTGCCGTCCGGCAGATCTACGTTGGTAAACCGGTTCTGCACGTCCTGAAAACGCGTTCTGAACTCGTCGTCCGTTAGACCCTGGTCAAATTGCAGGGTAACCCGGGACAGCCCCTCGGTGGTCGTAGACTGTATTTCGTTGAGGTCCTGCAGCCCCGCCATGGCATTTTCTACTCTCAGCGTAACGTTCTGTTCGATATCCTCCGCTGAAACACCGGGATAGGGAACGATGATGTTCACAAAATAAAAAGGAATTTCCGCAAACTGCTCTTGAGGCAACCTGTTCAGACTGAAAAGCCCTGCCACCAGAATCAGTACGGTCAGGATGTTGATCAACACGGAATTCCGGACGGAAAATGATCCAATAGTCACAGAAGGTCTCCTGTCTTTCCGCGAACTCGTGCCTTAACACGGGAACCCTCGGCGATGGTCGAAAGGGCCGTTACGGCGATTACCTCCCCGATCTGCAACCCTTCCAGGACTTCCGCCCTGTTGCCTATAGTTTTTCCGATGACGACAGGCCGGCGGGTCACGACACCCTCTTTGACGACATAGATATAAAACGCATCGTCGTCACGCCTAAGGGCGGAGACGGGCACTACAATTTGTCGATTTGTGTCTTCAAGGGATATGACGGCCCGGGCACTCATACCGGAGCGGAGGTCCGGACATTCGTTTTCCCACCGTACGACAACGGGGAAACTACCGGTCCGCAGGTCCGAACCGGCGGCGATGGCATGGACCGTACCGGTGACCCCCAGACCTCCGCAGGCGGGAACCGAGACCTGAACTTCCGCACCTTTCCGGATCGACCCGATTTCAGCCTCTCCAAGGGCAATAATCAGCTCGACTGTGTCCAGGTTGACAATACGGGCAACAACGGTTCCCCGGGTGATGTAGTTGCCTCGCCCCGTCCCGGCTCCTTTGGTCGCAACCTGCCCCGATATGGGAGACCGGATAAAGTGATCCCGATACGTCTTTTCCGCCACCTGCAGACGGGTCCGGGCGCCGTCGGCCGTACTGCGCGCCCGAAGCAGTTCGGCTTGAGACGCACTGCCGTTCTCGAAACGGCGTTCCGCCGCCAAACGGTCAATTTCGGCACTTTCGTAAAGAGTCCGGGCATCTTCCATCTGCAATGCCGGCAAGGTAGCGTCCACTTCAAGCAAGACGGTCCCTTCAGAAACCTGGTCGCCCAGAGCAAACGACGAGGTACGTATGATTCCCTCGACTTCCGAAACGATATTTACTTCGTCGATCCCCCGAATGGTCCCGGATGCTTCTATAGCCTGGACCGCATTGCCTGTGGAGACTTCCATGGCATCTCCCGCAGGAGGAGCAGAATCGCCGGCCGCCCCGGAAGCGCTCCAGTTACCGGTTGCCGCTGAAGCGCCGTCGGCGTCTCTACTGCAGGAAGATGCAAACAGCGCTGCTGCAACCGCAATAACAGTGATGGTCAGTGAACGTTTCATCGGGACCTCCGCCACGGAAAGTACAACGTGGGGTGCCGAGAGTCAATAACCAAACCGACCGGTCGTTAGTTATGCGTAGGGTCGACTGCAGAAACAGGTTTCACTTTCGGTAATGACGATCTGAACAGGGACATCGCCACTATCTGAGGGAACACTGTGACGGAACTGTACAGAGTAGCAGACGCCGATCGTTGCGAGGGCATCAGGATAGTTACTCAGAAAACGGTCGTAGTACCCGCCGCCGCGTCCGATTCTGTGGCCAACACGGTCAAACGCGCGGCCAGGAACAAGGACAAGCGCCTGGGACAGGCGATTGATTACCGGCGCCGAGGCCGCCGGCTGGAGAAAACCGAGGGGGTGACGTTCCAACCCGGCCGGAAAGAGTACGACCTCACGAAGCGTCATCTCCCCGTCTTCTATGCGGGGCAGTGCCACCCTCTTCTCCGCCTGAGAGGCGACACGGAGCACTGCCTGAAGATCAACTTCATCATCCATGGCCATATAACCTGCGACGATGCCGGCGTCGTCCCAATAGGGAAGATGGGTAATTTGGGTTCCGATATGGGCGTCCGCCACAATTCGTTCTTCCGGCGTCAATGCGGCAAGGCGCCCCTGAATGTCCCGCCGGACTTTAGTTTTATCGCTCACCCTTTCATACCATGATCTTTCATATGATGGACTTTTATCCGATGAAAAATAAGCCTCCGGTAAATCCCGGAGGCCTACGAAACAAAGCGAAGTTCATTCAACACAACGAGCTTGAATAAACCTTAGCGATGGGAACCGCTCAGTTTTTGACGTTACCCGCCTTGGACGGGTTTTTCGTCATCTGGCTGTCCAGCATCTTCAGAGCTTCCTGGGCCTTAAACTCGGCAAAGGCAGCGTCTTCATTACGCTGAAATGCTTCGGCCGAAGCCTGCAGGAAGTTGTTCTTCGGGAAACTCACCAGTACATATACTGTGCCGTCCTGGGCTACATAGGCGCTTTGCTGCTGCGTTCCCTGGAGTGTCGTTTCGGTGGTCTGTCGGGATATAGTCTCGACAAAGTTGATGACCTGGTTGTTGTCATCCACACCGGATTCCTGGGCGTAGTCTACTATGGCAGCTTCGATCTGAGCATTCATCTGAAATGCAATGTCGTTCCGAGCTCGGGAAGTCGCGACATTTCGGGACCGGGCGAGATCAGACATCTTTGCGGTACCGACGCCGTAAATCGCATCATCCGCCTGAGGCGGCATAAGGAACCAATCGGGCGCATCAACCTTGGCACCGGTGTCGACAGGGGCAGCAGGTTGCGGAGCCGGTTCCGGCTTCGAGGCACATCCAACGATCAGAAATACCACCATCACTGCGAGCGCAATGCGCTGTACAGTTCGTACGTTCATATATCCTCCTATAATAAACAGTAACGATTAATCACTCTCGGGGAAGTATAATCCTATACAGCACGTAATTCCATATAGCACGCGAAAATCATCGATTTCAGTGTGGAACTGCATGGATAAAACGAAAACAGGCAGTAACTGATATTTTTATAAGCCGGTTCTGTTATTGTCTATCCCGATTGTCTATCCCGATTGTCGATCGCGCCCAATAGAATACGCCGCCAGGGCGATTGACAGAGCCTTGGCGGCCTGTGAATCGGCCCGACTGGTGAGTACAATCGGCGCTGCTGCACCGACAACGACCCCCGCGTTCCTCGATGAAGCGAGAAAAGCGAGGGCTTTGTAGAGGATGTTCCCACTCTCTATCTGTGGAACCAGGAGGATATCGGCGGCGCCTGCAACGGGTGATTCGATCCCTTTGGTTGCCGCCGCCGACGCAGAAATCGCGTTGTCCAGGGCAAATGGCCCATCTACCAGACAGCCGGTAATCTTGCCGCAACGCCCTTCCTCCCGCAATGCCGCAGCGTCAACGGTGGCGGGCATTTTATCACTGACCTTCTCCTTGGCCGCCAGGACGGCCACCTTTGGTTCGGTGTACCCCAGCTTGTGGAGAAAAGAAACGGCGTTCTTTAGTATTTCCCGCTTGATGTCCAGATCAGGTGCGATATTCATGGCTGCATCGGTCACCGCCAGGGGGCGGGGAAAACCGTCTATCTCGAAAACGGCAAGATGGCTCAGAACACCCCCGCTTCGCAACCCTTTCTCCTTCGTCAGCACTGCCTGGAGAAACACCGCCGTCTCAACCAGACCCTTCATCAAAATTGCGGCGTCCCCGCCGGCTACCATAGCAACGGCCGTCGCCGCAGCGGATGCGGCGTCTGAAGCACCGAAGATTTGGGCTGACGACAGGTCAAGATCACATTTATCGGCGATCCGTCGAATCCGGTCGACGTCTCCCACGAGGTACGGGAGAACAACACCCGCTGAGGCCATCTGAAGAACCGCCCGCAGGACGTCCTCTTCCTCCGCTGCAGCAACCACCATCGGCACCGGTGCGGCAAGAGGCGCCTCCAGTTTGCGGAACGAGAATGGGGACAACCACAGGTGCTCTCCGGCTTTCATTGAAGGACTCTCTTTTTTATACACCTATAGATGTTGCCCTTACCTGACCCGTTCGGCCGCCAGTTCGGCGGCCAGCTCGGTTGCGAGCTCAGCTCCCCGCATCAGGGCGGCCCGGTTTGTTTCCAGATATGCGGCTTTTCCGGGGCCGAAGACCGTTTTCAGCGCCGAAACGACACTGTCCACCTTGAACAGACCGGCGGCGGCCACGTACGCCCCAAGCATCACCATATTTGCCGCTTTGGTTGTCCCCAGTTCTGCGGCGATGGCATTTGCTCCTACCCGAAGTTCGATTATATCCTTCCGCTCGGCACCCACCTCTATCAGGGATTCGTTGATGAGCAGCAGCCCGCCGGGGAGTAACTCCTTTTCAAACTTTTTCAACGACGGAAGGTTCATGGCGATAACCGCATCGGCGTCGCCGGAAATAACCGGAGACCCTATGGCGTGGTCACTGACAATGACACTGCAATTCGCCGTACCTCCCCGCATTTCCGGACCATAACTGGGCAGCCAGGATACCTCGAGGCCTTCCTCCATGCCCGTATAGGCGATCAGGCGGCCCATCGACATCACCCCCTGTCCACCGAAACCGGCACAGATGATCTTCTGTTGGGTCATTACAGTCCCTCCTTTGTCTTTCCCCGGAAATTACCCATGGGATAGTAGGGAATCATATTCTCTTCCAACCACCCCAGAGCGTCCCGGGGGGTCAGTCCCCAGTTGGTAGGACAGGTGGACAAGACCTCAACCATAGAAAAACCAAGGCCCTTCTGTTGGGTGGTGAAGGCGTCCCGAATCGCCCGTTTGGTGTTCCTGACCGCCTTGGGGTTGTGAACCGAGCAGCGTTCGATAAAATGCGCACCGTCGATGGTAGCCAGCATTTCTGCTATCCTGATGGGTCTTCCGGCGTGACTTTCCTCCCGTCCAAAGGGGCTGGTAGTCGTTTTCTGTCCGATCAGCGTCGTTGGGGCCATCTGGCCACCGGTCATTCCGTAGATTGCGTTGTTGACAAAGATGACGGTGATCTTCTCGCCCCGGTGAGCGGCGTGGACGATTTCTGCGGTACCGATCGATGCAAGATCACCATCGCCCTGATAGGCAAAGACCGTTCGGTCCGGGAGCACCCGCTTGATGCCGGTGGCAACTGCAGGGGCCCTCCCGTGGGCGGCTTCATGCATGTCACAGTTGAAGTAGTCGTAGGCCAGAACGGAACATCCGACCGGTGCAACCCCTACGGTCCGATCAAGGAGGTCCATCTCTTCGAGGACTTCGCCGACCAACCTATGGATGATTCCGTGGGTACAACCGGGGCAGTAGTGCGTTTCTTTGTCGGTCAGGCCCCGAGTTTTTTCAAATACAACGGTCATCACCTCACCTCCTGCAGGTACTTTTTTGCAGCGTCCACGACACTGCGCTGATCCGGTACCATGCCGCCGCTGCGGCCGTAAAACCCCACGGGCCACCGGCCCGCCGCGGCAATCTTCACGTCGTCAACCATCTGTCCCATGCTCATTTCCACGGACATCAGCGCTTTAACGGTCGAACCGAGTTGGTCAAACACCCCAAAAGGAAAGGGCCAGAGGGTGATCGGCCGTATCAGTCCGGCGGCAATCCCTTCAGCACGTAGTATTTCCACCGCATTCCGGACTATCCGGGAGGATGTTCCGTAACTGACGAAGACAATTTCGGCGTCGTCGATCAGTGACGCGTCCCACCGGACCTCATTTTCTTCGATCAGCCGGTGTTTTTTTGCCAATTTTATGTTGTGCGCCTCCAGCTCTTCCGGCTTCAAAAAGAGGGAGTTGAT
Source organism: Alkalispirochaeta sp. (assembly GCA_041677905.1). GTDB lineage: Bacteria > Spirochaetota > Spirochaetia > DSM-27196 > Alkalispirochaetaceae > Alkalispirochaeta. The sequence goes on from JBAYPC010000026.1 coordinate 6,518, forward strand.
GATATTGGGTTTCCGTCGGCCGTCGGTCCCTGTGGCAGCCCAGTCCTTTACGGGGAGCTTCCGTTTGGGCGGGTCCCGAAACTCTACCGGTTCCATCATCTGACCGATCATGCCGTCACCGAGCACCAAAACGGGAATACGGTACTCATCGGCAATATCGAAGGCCTGAACCATGATGTCGACCGTCTCCTGTACACCCGCCGGGGCGTAGACGATATGGCGATAATCACCGTGTCCCCCGCCCCGGGTTGCCTGGAAGTAGTCGGCCTGCCCCGGCTGAATACCGCCGAGTCCCGGGCCGCCCCGCATCATGTTGACGATGACACAGGGAAGTTCCGCGCCGGCAATATAGCTGATACCTTCCTGTTTCAGAGAAATTCCCGGGCTGGACGACGAAGTCATCACCCGAGCGCCGCTTCCGGCGGCACCGTATACCATGTTAATTGCCGCAATTTCACTCTCCGCCTGAAGAAAAACACCGCCCGCCTTGGGGAGTTCTCGGGACATGTACTCGGGGAGTTCGTTTTGCGGTGTGATAGGATAGCCGAAAAAATACCGGCAGCCACCCCGAATTGCCGCCGCTCCGACCGCTTCGTTTCCTTTCATGAGTACTTTTTCCATCAGGCACTCTCCTTTTCGGTCCGTGCAACACGCTCCACACGCTCAACCCGAATCACAACGTCGGGACACATCATTGCGCAGAATCCGCAGGCAATGCACGCCTCCATGTCGGTCACATACGCGGGGTTGTACCCTTTGGAGTTAATCCGACTTGTGTCCAGCGCAACGATTTTCTTGGGGCAGACATCGACGCATAACCCGCATCCCTTGCATCGGTTTTCTTCAAACATAACCAGTCCTTGCGGCATGGCAGTACCTCCTTCAGTTCATCCTGTCCTTCAGTTCATCCAGTCCCTCAGTTCATCCAGTCCTTCCGCAGCGCACCGGTTATCTCAATCGGTACGCCTGAAAGGGCATCAGAACATTCCCGTAACAACTCGGCTCTTCCAAAATGGAACAGCACCGGCAGCCCGGTTATCTCGCTCAGTTCCCGCACGGTTCTCTCTCCTTTCAGCAGGTGGTCACAGGTCGTCTCACTTAACAGGTGGGTGTTGTTGATAATACCGCCACAGGAAAGCCCCGTCATTTCCTCGATTGCCCGGAGCATCACTTCCGCCCGGCCGGCATCGGCGTTCTGCTCGCGGTAGGCGTTAAACACGTAAAGCAAAAGCGCGTCTTCAGTGGGAATCGACGGACGAAACTGCCGGAGTGATCGAGCCCCAACCGGATCGCCTCCCAGGTCGACAATCACCAGCCGGGTCGGATCGCTCAGGGCCGGTGCAACCGAACCGGGAATTGCCGGCAGATCAACCCCGCTGTCAACTCCGAGACTGTTCCCGATTACCCGTATCCCCCGCTCTTCCAGGAGATATCGCGCTTCCCTGCTGCGGAAATAGGGATTCACGACGTCCAGATCAATCAGCGTCACCCCTCCATCGGGACGTTCCCGGTGAATGTCCATAGCCAGGGCAATGGCGCATTCGCTTTTACCCACGCCAAAATGGCCGGAAATAATCAGGAGGCGAGCGCCATTCAGCACGTCTGTCACCCTAACTGAATCAGTCCTGTCCATCGGAACCTCTGTATTCCCGAGCTTCTTCGACCCCTGTCAGTACTCGGATGGCCCCTTCGGCCAGGGCGGTCATCTCATCTTCTCCGGGATATCGCCGAACTTCAGCTATCCAGTCGACCAGGTCGGTAATCCAGCCGGTAATGACATCGTCCCAGGCGAGGCCGCCGGTCAGTATGACGGCGTCGGGCCGTCGGCCCAGTACCGCAGCGGCGGCACCAATCTCTCTTGCCACCTGCCACGCCATGGCCCGGTAGATTCTCCGTGCTTCGGTATCGCCATTTTCAATACGGCCCACCACTTCACGGGCGTCGTTGGTACCGAGGTAGGCCGTCAGTCCGCCTTTGCCTTTTACCTTCAACCGCACATCCGTCCGGTCGGCGGTACCGGAAAAACACATATCGATCAGTTTCAACGCGGCAATTCCCCCGCTCCGTTCGGGCGTGAACGGTCCTTCGCCGTTCAACCCGTCGTTAACGTCGATGACTCGGCCGTTAAGGTGAGAACCGACGGTAATACCACCTCCCATGTGGGCCACCACCAGCGCCAGTTCTTCGTAGACCCTGCCAATTTCTCCGGCAAAACGCCGGGCAACTGCCTTCTGGTTTAACGCGTGGAAAATACTTACCCGGGGAATCTCAGGTATTCCGCTGGGGCGCGCTTCATCGACAAGCTCATCCACCACTACGGGATCGACGATAAACGCGGGGATACCCGGAGCGGACTGTTCTGCTATCTCTGCTGCCAGAATGCCCCCAAGATTTGAGGCATGGTCACCGGAAACTCCTGCCCGAAGATCGTCGATCATCCGCTGGTTTACCACGTATGTCCCGCCGACTACCGAGTGGAGCAGACCACCCCGGCCAACTACGGCGGCCAGCGACGAGAGGGGAACGGCGTGTTCTCTTAGTGCTGTGAGTATACTCTCCCGACGGAACGGTAATTGTTCCACCATGGATGAAAATGTCCCAAGGGTATCCGACGAATGGGGAATGCACCGCTCCATGATCCGCTCGCTGGTGTCAAAACACGCGATCTTGGTCGAAGTGCTTCCCGGATTGATGACAAGAACTCGCACAGGCCCTTCCATGAGACCTCCGTCTGCAATATGTATTGAAAGAAACGTGCCAAGCCTATGGTTTTTCCAATCAGTTACCGGGCCGGCCGAATGTCGTTTTTGAGGTGGAAAGTGCCATAAACACGCCCGTAAACAGGGCAATTACGGGAGTAATTACAGGAACTTTCAGAGTTTTTAACGCAAAAGACGCAGTTGACCTCGATCATGGCCGCTTGCAGTTACCTATGGTCAATCAGGAATGCGCATAATTCTGCACACCGCAGTATGTTGCGCGCAATAGTTTGCAGTACAAAAATCTGCATTACAGTAGTACTGCTATGAACCACGAGAGGAACGACGCTTCCACATGCTGTATTTCAGTGAATACCGTGGCGTTTCATCTTGTACTGCAGTGTTCGAAGGCTGATGCCAAGCCGCTCTGCACAGCGGGTCCGGTTGCCTTCGGTTTTGGCCAGGACGGTCCGGATGTACTCCCCTTCAACCAGAGCAACCACATCCGCCAGTGGACGGGCGACGTCGGACGGACCGAAGGCCGGTAGAATACGCCCTTTATCCGCCGCCCCGGGGTCGTCACTTCTGTCGATATCTATGTCGGTATCTCTGTCGTCGCACCCGTCGCCGTCCATCTCCAACGACGGCAGATGTCGTCGCCGTAATACCGCTTCGTCAAAGTTCATAGAGATAATCGCCCGGCGCAAGACGTTCTCAAGCTCCCTGACGTTCCCCGGCCAGTGATAACTCACCAGAACGTCCATCGCGTCGTCTTCAATACTCGTGACGGCCCGACCGTATTCACCGTTAATACGCACCAGAAGCTTGTCCGTCAGAAGTGGAATGTCGCCGGAACGGTCCCTCAGCGGCGGTATTTCAACAGGAATAACGTGGAGGCGGTAGTAGAGATCTTCCCGGAAAATGCCGTTTCGCACCGCTTCCCTAAGGTTCAGGTTTGTCGCGGCAATTACTCTGACGTTAACCGGGATGGAGTCTGTTCCTCCTACCCGCCGGATCTCATGTTCCTGAAGTACCCTCAAGAGCTTCGCCTGCGTCTCCAGGCTCATGAGACCGATCTCATCGAGGAGCATCGTACCGCCGTGGGCCTCTTCGAAAAGACCGCGGCGCCCCCCTTTTCTGGCACCGGTAAACGCACCTTCAACGTACCCGAAGAGCTCACTTTCCAGGATGTGTTCCGCCAGGGCTGCACAGTTCACCCGGATAAATCGGGCATTTCGTCGTTCGCTGGCGTTGTGAATTGCGTGGGCAAAAAGCTCTTTACCCGTTCCACTTTCCCCGCGCAACAGAACGGTCGCCGGTGTCCCGGCGGCCACCCGGGCGCGTTCCACAGCTGCAAGAAACGGTACGGCTTCCCCGATTACATCGTCGAAGGTGTAACGAGCCTCCAGCTTCCTGATCGTCTCCCGGGCGTTCTCCAGTTGGTTGTTAAGCTGCATCAGTTCGCTGACGTCTTTAATAACCGCGACCGAACCGCGAACAACTCCGTTCAGGATGAGGGGGTTGGCATCGACAATAACATCCCGCCGGTGCGGCCCCACCCGCATCCGGGCATTTCGGACCGGTTGTCCCCGCCGAAGGACTTCCATGTGGATGCTCTCACCGCTGGCGATATCGACCGTACAGGGCTTACCGATCACATCTTCCGGTGTCAGTCCCGTCACCCGAGAATACGCCGGATTCACCATGACGCCCAGACCGTTTTCGTCAACAACCGAAATAGCGTCCCAGGTACTGTGAAAAATTGCATCGTTTAACAGGCGGACTTCCGAAAGATTCGTTATCTCTTCGGCGAGTCGCTGCAGTTCGGTAATATCACGAAATACCGCCGCCGCGCCGATAGTATTTCCGTCGCCGTCACGAATGGGGTATCGGCTTGTCACTATCGTCACGTCGCCCCACGTCAGCTGCCGGTCAAGCTCGGCAACGCCGCTCTCCATAACGTAGGGGAGGCGGGTCACTGGAAGTACGTCGCGTATCTGCCTGCCGACGCTGCCCGCACCGTCGATTGACAGGATTTCCGACGCAGCACGGTTGAACAGCGTGATAATTCCGTCTGAATCGACGGCAATAATTCCTTCGATGGTGGTGTTTAAAAAGAGGGAGACTTCCCGACTCTCCACGGTTCTCTCAGTTCATGGACGGATTGTACCCCGTCTCGGCAACTATCCGGTAAAAACTGCCTTTCTTGCTCAATGCAGCTTTCCAACCGTCCTGAGCATCTTCCTCGAAAACGACGTCTCCCTGGGCAGGGTGGATAAACCACGCGTCTTCCGCGAGTTCCCGTTCCAGTTGGTCCGGTCCCCACCCGGAATAACCGGCAAAGACGTGGATAACCGGCTGCCGCCCCCCGGGTGGATGGATGTAGTCTTCAGACCGCGAATAGTCCAGAACGTGTTGAAACGAAGGTTCAAAAAAGACCCCCTGCGAGACTTCCTCGCTGTGGTCGCTTTGGTATCGGGACGGAATCCCGTTGTGCAGGACAAACACGTAGTTCTGTTGTACCGGCCCCCCGACAAAAACACGGATATCTGCAATGGGGGAGGTTTCTGCCGATTCGATGACGTCGCCGACGGTTACGTCGCTGACCCGGTTGACTACCAGGCCAAAGGCCCCTTCTTCGTTGTGCTGAATCACCAGGACGACGGTCCTGAAGAAATTAAGATCCTGCAACTCCGTTTCCGCAATGAGAAAATGCCCTGTCAAATCCCGGGGGGGATGCGTCTGATCGGGAGTGGCCATAGCTTAAGTATAACCGGTCCCCCTCCAGTTTTAAACCCCTAGAGGTTCTGCAGTATTTCTTCGACTGCCGAACGTTCCGCGTACTTCGGATTCGCCTCCAGCAGGCGGTTAAGTACCGACCAGGCCGCACCGGTTGCTTCCCGAGCTACATACACCTCACCCAGACGATGGTAGGCCGCCCAGAACTGGGGTTCCAGTTTAACCAGATCCTTCAGCACCGCTTCCGCCCGGTCATATTTTTCCGCCTGAATATAGGCGAGAGCAAGGTTGTAGTGGGCTTGCGGTTCATCGGGGCGAAGGGAAACAGCGGTGCTCAGGTGGTCAATTGCCCGTTCATACAGTTCCAGATTCAAATAGACGTTCCCCAGGTTGTTGTTCACCTCGAAACCGTTCGGATCCCGCTGGTACGCCGAGGTCAAAACCTGTAGCGCCTGTTCATGGGCACCCTGTTCACTCAACAGACGCCCCAGTTCGATCAGCGAGCGCGTATAGGTACCGTCCTGTCGTACCGCCGCCATGTGCGCCTCAATCGCCGCATCGGGGCGGCCCAACGCTTCCTGAATTTGACCGAGGGTAAAGTGGTACTCCGGCCGGGATGGATCGATCTGGATAGCTCGACGAATCAGACCGAGAGCCTCATTCTGTTTCCCCAGTTCACTCTTTACCAGTGCGGCGTTGTAGTTGTGCAACGGACTGTCCGGTTCCAGCTGAAGGGCGCGATCAAATTCGTCCTCAGCCTGGGGAAGCCGACTTTGTCGATAAAACGTCGTGGCAAGGCGGGAATGGTACCGGGGGTCCCGATTGTCCAGCTGTATCGCTCGCTGAAATGACTGTTGGGCCCCGGACAAATCGCCTTCGCCAAGGAGGATCGTACCGATCCGATAGTGGGCATCGTGGTTATCCGGTCGAACTTCCACGGCAAAACGAAACGCCTGGAGAGCACCGGCCTGATCCCTCAACTGGAGATTGGTAATACCCAGATTGTAGTAGGCGTTGGGGTACGCCGGTTCAATCCGGACGGCTCCCTGATAGCTTGAACGGGC
>JBAYPC010000027.1:0-12977 GCA_041677905.1 Alkalispirochaeta sp.
CCAGATGCCCCCTGGCGCAGAAGATCTGTTTTGAACAGAGCCCACCACTCGAGGAGAAGGGGCCCGGACATCCCGTGGCCTGCCACATGGTTTAGCGAAATCGACATGAACATTCGGAAGGAGGCATGATAAAAACAAACCGTGAGCCGGTGGATTAGAATGGTTGCCAAGAATCACTTGATTTGAGGCGGCCCGGGCGCTGCTCGTCATGATTGATAGCCTGCGAGGCTGAGAAGGAGAATGAGGAGCGGTGACCGTAGCATGCAATGACCTGCGAGGTCGAATAGGAGAGTGGCACGATCCACCGCATAGGACGCTGTCTCAAATCAGAAGGGGAGAGAGCGATGAAAATGAGTGTTGGAGTTGATCTGCACAAGAGTCAGTTCACGGTGTATTGGCGCAGTAATGACGGGCTTATTGGTAAGCACGAGCGGTATCGAACCAATGATGAGGGTTATCACGAGTTCGAGAAGGCGCTTCAAGCGGTAACGGCCACGGGCACGCCGGTGGAAGTCGCGGTAGAGTCGACGGGCAACACACGGTACTTCAAGCACCGTATTGAACGGTGTGGTATTCCGGTACGAGTTGTGAATACGGCGAAGTTCAAGGTGGTAACCGAGTCGGTGAAAAAAACTGATCGGCACGATGCGGCGACGCTGGCAGAGTTCCTGGAGAAGGACATGCTGCCGGAAGCGCGGTTGTGTTCACCGGAGAGTGAAGAGTTGCGCCGGATTATTAAGACGCGCAAAACGCTGGTAGGGACGATTGTGACGATAAAAAACCAGCTGCACGGATTGCTGCTGGGCATAGGAATTGAAACAACGCGTGGGCAATTGCAGAGCAAGAAAGAACGCCGGCGCGTGCAAAGCGTGCTCGCGGCACATCACGTCACCGGCGCCGCGGTAGACCCGCTGTTTGAAACGATAGACCGACTTACCGAAGAGGTCAAGAAGTTGGAGAAGGTGATTACGGAAATGACCAGGAATGATCGGGTGGTCCAGTTGATCATGACGATTCCGGGGGCGGGGTTGATCACCGCAACGACGATCCGGGCGTTTACCGATGACATCCGGCGATTTCCGACGGCGGGGAAGTATGCGGCGTATGCCGGGTTGGTGCCGTGGGTCCAGAACTCCAACGAGACGATCCACCACGGACGGATTACTCGGCGGGGACCGGTCGAACTGAGGACGGCATTGGTTCAGGTGGTCATGGGCATGGTACGGAATCGGCGAGTTACCGGGACATACCGGATCATGGAGCGGTATGACCGGCTGAAACGGGAAAAAGGGTCCGGCAAGAGTATTATCGCGACCGCCCGGCAACTGAGTGAGATTATCTACCGGATGCTCACCGACGATGCGGAATTTGATGAGTTGAAGATGCTTGATCCGGCTATGCGCCGGAAGGCTCTTGAGATGCAGGCGGCAGCATGGGATGCCGCATAAACCAATGAGCTAGCGTTTAGCTCACGGTTGACTTTTTATAGGAGGAGATGATGGCAAAGTACACCCCATTCAAGACGGTGGAGTTGCGGGACCGGAGGTGGCCGGATCAGGTGATTACGGAGTCGCCGATCTGGTGCAGTGTTGATCTGCGGGACGGGAATCAGGCGCTGGCGGTGCCGATGGGTGTCCGGGACAAGCTGGAGATGTTTGAGCTTCTGGTGGAGATCGGTTTCAAGGAAATCGAGGTGGGATTTCCTTCGGCGTCTCAGATCGATTTTGACTTTGTCCGCAAACTGATTGACGAGGATCGGATTCCCGATGGTGTGTGGATTCAGGTGCTGACGCAGGCGCGGGAGCCGCTGATCCGTCGGACTTTTGAGAGTGTTCAGGGTGCCGAAAATGTCATTATCCACCTGTACAACTCGACGTCTCCTCTGCAGCGGAAGATTACGTTTAATCTGGGGAAGGATGAGATTAAGCAGATAGCGGTGAACGGTACGGCCCTGGTGAAGGAGTTGGCCGGCACGCTTGAGGGGACGAACGTGCGGTTTGAGTACTCGCCGGAGAGTTTTTCCGACACGGAAACGGAATACGCCCTGGAGGTGTGTGAGGCGGTGATGGATGTGTGGGGTCCCACCCGGGAAGACCCGATGATCCTGAACTTGCCGGACACGGTGGAGTGGATTCCGGCGCACAAACACGCGGACCAGATTGAGTGGTTTTGCCGAAACATGAAGCACCGGGACCGGGCGATTATCAGTATGCACACCCACAACGACCGGGGGACCGGTGTTGCCGCCTGCGAGATGGGTATTATGGCGGGTGCCCAGCGCGTTGAGGGGACGCTTTTTGGGAACGGAGAGCGGACGGGTAATCTGGATATCGTCACTGTGGCGCTGAACCGGATGGCCGACGGGGTGGACCCGGGGCTGGATCTGCGGGATGTGCCGCGGATCCGGGCGATCTACGAGCGGTGCACTCGGATGACCGTTCCGCCGCGGCACCCCTATGCGGGGGAGTTGGTCTTTACGGCGTTTTCGGGGTCTCACCAGGATGCGATCAAGAAGGGTATGGACCGGCGGAACGGGGATACCGATTCTGACGCTCCCTGGGAGGTGCCCTATCTGCACATCGATCCGCAGGATATCGGCCGGACCTATGAGTCTATTGTCCGGATCAACAGTCAGAGTGGGAAAGGCGGGGTTGCCTATGTGATGTCCCGGGACTATGGGTTTGAAATGCCGAAGGCCATGCATCCGGAAATGGGGAAGCTTGTCAACAGGTTGGCCGATGAGTGGGGGCGGGAGCTGACGAACAGGGAGATCTACGAGCTGTTTAACCGGGAGTACCTGCAGATTTCCAAGCCCCTTGAGGTACTGAAGATCACCTTTGACTATATGGACGACGAGAACCGCAGTCTGGCCTGCAAGACGATTGTCAGGCACTCCGGGAAGGAGTGTGTCGCCGGGGGTATCGGCAACGGACCGATCAGTGCGTTTGCCGCTGCTCTGGAAAGTCAGGGGTGGCGGGACTTTCGGCTCACCGACTTTGCGGAACACGCGATCGGCGAAGGGGTGGACACCGACGCGGTAGCCTACGTGCAGATCCAGATGCTGGACAGCGGGCGGTCCTACTGGGGTGCCGGGTATGACGCCAGTATTGAACGGGCCGGCACCAAAGCGCTGATCAGTGCCTACAACCGCGCCCACAAACCCGCCCGCACGGGGTGAGTGCGTGCGGGCTGAGCGCGTGCGGGGTGAGCGCGTGCCGGCTGGGCGCGTGCCGGTTGGGCGCGTGCGGGCCGGATGGGTGGTCCCTAGTTTACGTCTCCGGCAGCCCTTCCTGGCTCAGGTGGCGTTGGACCGCAAGTCGCGCGCCGTCGAGCGCCTGAAAGACCACGATAAACCGGGCCGGTCGGTCGGAGTTGTTCCGAAAGAGGTGCGGTTGAGTTGCGTCGAAGACGAGGCTGTCACCTTCGTTCAGGGTGTACACGGTGTCGGATACCTCATATTCGATTTCACCGTCGATACAGTAGACAAACTCTTCACCCGAATGCCGTACCGGTCCGGTGCCCTGATCCATGCCGGTGCCGTGGCAGCCCGGCTGGATTGAGACGATAAACGGTTCCAGCTGCTGGTTCCGCAGGCCCTGACCAAGGCTCTCCATGACGCCGCAGTCGCCGGTGCTGGCGAGGCGCTGCTCTTTACGTACCACTACGACGGCGTGTTCTTTGGCCTCTTCAAAAAGGTCGATGATCCGCACATGGAGGGCGTTGGCCAGCGCGTGCAGGGAAGAGACGGTTGGAGAGTTTTCTCCCCGTTCAATCATACCGATGGCATTTATGGAGAGGCCGCTTGCTTCCGAAAGGGCCCGAAGTGACAGCTTTCTACGTTCCCTGAGCGTCCTGATACGTCCGCCGACGTTAGGTTTTTTATTTCGTTCATTCATGTTGTTTCTCCTATATTAGCGACCAACTCCCGGCACCGTTCAACGAGACGGTCAACGACGTCCGACCGACTGTCCCAGGAAATCATCAGCCGCACCATATTGCGGTGTTCGTTCCAGATATAACAGTGAAACTCCTCTTGCAGGACAGGAGCGAGTCCTTCCGGCACTTCCACAAAGACGCCGTTTGCCTCTGCAGGCAGCGCGACGTTGTACCCCGGAATTTCAGCAAGGCCTGCTGCAAGTCTGCGGGCACCCTCGTTTGCCGCCAAGGCGTTCTGTAACCACAGGTCATTTTTCAGATATCGAAGGAACTGGGCCCCAATGTACCGCATTTTTGAATGGAGCTGTGTTGTCTGTTTGCGGGCGAAGCGGTACGGTCGGGCGAGATCGGAGTTGAAAAACACCACGGCTTCACCGAAAAGCAGGCCGTTCTTGGTCGCTCCGAAGCTGAGGACGTCAATACCGGCGTCCGAACTGACCGCCTGAAGGGCCGCTGTGGCACTGACCGGTGTTCCGGCTTCTTCCTGCAGCCGATACCAGGTGGCCGCGGCGTTTGCTATACGCGCTCCGTCCACGTGCACGGTGAGATCGTTGGCGTGGGCAAATGAGGTCAGATCTCGGAGCTCTTCCGGCGTGTAAAGGGTGCCGACCTCGGTAGTCTGGGTTAAAGAGAGTACCGCCGGCTGGTTGGAATGCTCGAAACCCCGTTTCGCCAGGAGGGGTTTCACATCCGATGGCGTCAACTTACCGTCAGGGCGGTGAATTCCCAGGAGTTTGAACCCGCCGATTGCCTCCGGCGCTCCGCCTTCATCCTCGTTGATGTGGGCCATTTCATTGCAGATCACCGCTTCCCAGGGGGAGGCCATGCAGCGCAGGGCGCTTACGTTGGCACCGGTACCGTTGTAGACGAAGAAGACCTCACAGTCCCGGCCAAAAAGGTTCGCCACCGCCGTCTCAGCGGCGGCGGTCACCGGGTCATCTCCATAGGAGATGTGGTGGTCCAGGGAAAGATCACTCAGGGCCTGTACAACTTCCGGATGGGCCGGTGAGGCGTTGTCACTGGCAAATAGCTGCTGTGGTTTCATAGTTCTTCTTTTATTTCCTTTCGTTCAAGCTCGCGGCACAGCGCCTGCACCCCCGGGTGGTCCGGCTCCAGGTCCCGGGCCATACGACAGTCGGCCTGGGCCGCTTCAACATCGCCGGTCTGTTGGTACAACCGGGCGCGGGCTATTCGTGAATCGATATGATATGGGTCGAATTCGAGACAGCGGGAAAAGTCGGAGAGCGCCTGCTCCATGTGGTGTACGCTCTGCTGGACCACGCCGCGGTAGTAGTATGCCTTGATCGTCTGCGGGGATAACGTCACGGTGGCACTGAAATCGGCGATGGCGGCGTCGGCATCGCCCATGGCAAAGTACGCCATCCCCCGGTGAGTTAAGATAATCGCCGCCACGTGGTCCGCCGGCTGATAGGCGAGAATATCCGTGTACGTTTCTATGGCCGTTCGGTAGTCTTTCTGGTTGTGGGCGTGAAGCGCCTGAATCAGCAACCCGTCGATGGTGTCACTTCCGGTCAGGATCGTTTCCGAGTCGCCGTCGCCGTTCCGTCCCGGTTCATCGGCATTCACGATGGGTACACCCGAGAGTTGGCTCCAGAAGGTCTCTCGCCGGCGCATGAGCTTTGACTGCATTGACCGTTGGTAGTCCCGAATCTCCTGAAAGATGATGTCCGACAGGGTGAGGTTGGCGTTGAGAGCCGACAGTTTACGGCGCAGTTTGGTGTCCAGCGGTGTCAGCTCAGCCTTATAGACCAGTTCATGCTCAACTTCGGCCCAGGCGTCCTGCAGGATGGTCCGTAACTGTACCTCACACACCCAGGAACCGGTAATGTGAAAGCCCTCCTTGATGTCGTTGGGCAGCTGGACTAGAAGGTGAACCGACGAATATCCGAACTCCGAAGCCGACAGATTTTCGCCTTTCCGCTCGACTTCAATAACTTCAAAGGTGCTCCGGATGGTACGCTCGATTTCATCAAGGCCTTCCATGAAGGGGCACACGACCCGCAACCCGAGAATATCGGTGATTCTGATTTCACCCTCTTCTTCATGGCTGCGGGCACGCCGGAGAAGTTTTTCATAGAAACTGTCGAAGGACTTTACCCGGTATTTGATATTTGGTGTGAGTTCGTCGTTTTTCAGAAGCCGGCGCATCCGACGGTGCATCTCGTGAAGCGCTTTTTCCAGAATGACCGCCTGCTGTTCGTATTCGATTTCCAGGTCACGTCGTGATGGAATAGGAAATTTTATGCGGTACATACCGGTATGGTACCACAATAGTTGCCGGTGTTTCGACACTATTGGTGAAAAAACAGGCAGTAAGACCGGCAATAAGACTGTCAGAGGGAACGGGCGATATCAGAGATTGAACTTGAAGAACATGACATCTCCGTCCTTGACGAGGTATTCCTTGCCTTCCTGCCGGAGTTTTCCCGCCTCTCTGACTTTCTGTTCACTGCCGAGGGCAATCAGATCGTCTATATGATACGTCTCGGCCCGGATAAACCCTTTCTGGAAGTCCGAATGGATCACCCCTGCAGCTTCCGGCGCTTTTGCCCCGGCCCGGAAGGTCCACGCCCTGTTCTCATCGGGGCCTGAGGTGAAAAAAGTCCGCAGGCCAAGGCCGGCATAACCGCTGTGAATCAGCTGAACCAGACCCGGTTCGTCCAGTCCGGCGTCTTCCAGAAATGCCGTCCGTTCCTCTTCGCTCTCCAGTGCGGCGATTTCCGCTTCCAGCTGCCCACAGATTCGCACCACTTCGGCGTTTTCCCCTGCGGCGATCTCCCGGACGGTTTTTTCATAGGACGATTCGCCGTGAATTCCCGATTCGTCGACGTTACAGACGTAGAGCACCGGTTTAGCCGTCAACAGATGCATATCCCGAATGCTCAGCCGCTGGTCATCGGTCAGATCCAGCGATCGGACAGGCCGTCCATCCTGAAGATGGTCGGTAACCAACTGCAAAAGTGGTTCCAGGGTATGCGCTTTGGCCCGGACCGTCTTGTCGGCCGACTTCAGCTCTTTTGTCAGGCGGTTCAGCCGCTTTGCCGCCGTCTCCAGGTCCGCCAGAGCAAGTTCAATATCAATGGTCTCGATGTCGCGGCGGGGGTCAACCGAGCCGTCCACGTGGGTGATGTTGGGGTCGTCAAAACAGCGTACCACATGGGCGACAATGCCGGTTTCCCGGATGTGGGCGAGGAACTGGTTGCCCCGGCCTTCACCTTTACTGGCACCCCGGACCAGTCCGGCAACGTCCACAAACTCCACGGTGGTCGGTATGACCTTTTCGGAGGGAATTATCCGGGCGAGTTGATCGAGGCGCCGATCCGGTACGGGGACGATCCCAACGTTGGGATCAATAGTAGAAAACGGATAGTTTGCCGCCTCTGCCTTTACGGCGGTGAGGGCGGAAAAAATGGTCGATTTTCCGACGTTAGGGAGTCCAACAATTCCGACGTTAAGAGCCATGGCGGCGGAGTATAGCACAGTGATCGATCAGCCGCTATACTTTTGCGATCATGACTGAAATCACGTCTCTGGAAGAACTGGGCGAGGCTATTGCGACAAAACCTTTTGTACTCGTCTATTTTTCTCGCCCCGACTGCGGTGTGTGTACCGCTCTGAAACCAAAAGTGACCCAGCTTGTCTCGACCCTGCCGGAGGCCGTCGCGTACTACGTAAACCTCGATGTGTTTCCGCAAGCGGCAGGAATGCACTCTATCTTTACCATTCCCGGCATTGTGGTCTTTGTCGACGGGAAAGAGTCCATTCGCGAGGCGCGGTATGTCAGCGCCGCCGACCTCCAGGAGAAGATGGATCGGCTCTATCGGTTGCGATTCCCTTAACCTTTTTTACGCTTTCTGTGTCGTCGATTGCTGGTGTAGAAGAGCACCTTTGCCAGCCGGTGAAGCTCCGCTGAGTTTTCCCGGATCATCCGTCGGGCCATTTTTTCTATCTGTTTCATGTTGTCCGGGCTGGCGTCGTCCATATCTTCGGACACGTCGGTCAGGTCCGCGTTGAAACGGTAGTAGTCGATCCGGGGAAGGTTTTTCAGGGTGTGGGCGGTTGCTTCACTCTGTCCGTCGTTCATAAACGAGAGCATAGGCACTCCATGTAACGGTGATACCCAATCGATGTATCCCCACTTGCTGATCTTCTCAAGACTGAATTTTCGGCTGCTTCGACCGGTTCCGATAGAGACGATGATGAAGCGCCGGGCGTTCCGCTTGATTTTTCGGGCTTCCACATATGCGCTCAAGGCGGGGTTGTTTGCCACCAACCCGCCGTCCAGCAGTGTCCGCTGCTTTCCGGTCATTGATGTGACGTTAGCGGGCAGGAAATACGTTGGAGCTGCCGTAGTTGCCCGGGCGACGTCCCGGAGGTAGTAGTCCTCGGGAGGTTTCTTGCCTTTCCGGTTCACTGTCTCATGGTAGTGTTTAAAGAAGTACGGTCCCCGGCTGTCGGTATCGTAGGAAGTCACCAGCAGATTGGATCTGCAGCCGCTGAGCCGCTGTTCACCGAAAATCGCCAGGAGCAGTTTTTCAAATGAGCGGGCGTCGTATTTCTCCGAAAATGCCTGCCGGAACACCCGGAGTGAGGCAAAATGATCAACCGGAAAGATAGTTGCCCCGTGGTTTCGGTAGATCTCTACCATTTCGTGGGCGGTGTAGCTGCGTTCGGCGGCAAAACCGATCGCTATGAGCGCCCCGGTTGATGTGCCTGCAAAGAGGTCAAAGAGGGAACTCGCGCTCAGCTCGGCGATCATTTTACGCGTCGTAAAGGTCATACCGACCAATCTCCGGCGCTTCCGGGCGTACTCCGCGATAAACCGGACGCGCCGCATGAGGTCATCAACGATCAACGCCGGGATCAAACCGCGCACACCGCCGCCGTCAATAGACAGGACGGTAAAACTCCCCCGTTTCATTACTCCCGATACAGAGTCTGGATGTGTTCGTTGACCTGTTGCAGCACTTTTCGGTACTGACCGTCCAGCTGTTCCAGATGGTCCTGGACTGCCCGGGTGTACTCGGGGTCTGAAGCCGGGTCCAGTTTCACCGGCCGCCCGTACTGCTGCGCAAGCTGCTGTTCTTTCTGCTTTATCCGCGGTTCGTACTGGCGGCGCACGCTATCAAAAATCTGCTTGCGGTCGTCCAGGTACTGCTGGAAAAACTGGCGAACCTGCTTCAGAAGCTCCTTCAGAGCGCCCCGATCGCCGACCAGTTCGGCTAACGCGGTCTCCATCACGGCGACCCGATCCAGGTCGGCTTCTGTCTGGGGAAGGGTGATGTTGCTTTTGACAACCGAAAACAACCCTTCCCGAACCCAGGAGCGCTGCTCTTTCGGTGTTTCTTTCAACGCATTTTTCAGGTCGAAACCCGGGTCTTTCACCAGTTGTGCAAAAAGACGTTTACCCGTTTCCCGCGCTTCGTGCCGCCGGAGCGCTTCCGGATCACTCTTGATATCCTTTGTCCGTTCAAGGGCCAGTTCGAGAGCCGATTTTATCTCTGCCATGGTAGAAATATACATGAATTCGGCGTGTTAACAAAGCACCGTAGTCCGTTGCCCTGTGGGAGAAGTGTGTTTGTCAAAGAAAAAGCCGGGACCTGTCCCGCAACAACTTTTGAAGACGGCCCCCGCGAACGAATTCTGCACCTCGGAGCAGAGTCGCTCAGTGATCGGGATCTCGTGGCTGCTATGATCGGTAACGGTATCCGCGGGTGTAACGTCTTCAAACTGGCAGATCTGGTGCTGGAATCACTTGAAGAAAACCGTTTTCACAGTGATCCCCGGCAGCTTCTTCTCATTCCCGGTATGGGACCGGCCAAAGTAAGTCAGCTGTCCGCTGCGTTTGAACTGGCTCGGAGGGTGCTGGCACCCCGGAATTACCGGATCCGCCATCCATCAGATGTCCTTCCGCTCCTTCACCACTACGCGGACCGACCGCAGGAGCACTTCATCGTCATCACCTTGAATGGAGCCCACGAGGTGATAACTGTACACGTTGCATCAGTCGGGTTGGTAAACCGTACGCTGGTACACCCCCGGGAGGTGTTTTCAGAGGCAATTCGGGACCGGGCGGTGGCTGTGGTATGCGCCCACAACCACCCCAGCGGCAAGGTTCACCCCAGTGATGAAGATCAGATCGTGACCCGGTCTCTTCAGGAAGCCGGCGAGATTCTCGGAATCCGGCTGCTTGATCACATCGTGTTCTCCGGTAAAGACCACTTCAGCTTTCTGGAACATGACAAGCTGTAATGTGACAAGCTGTAACCGGCCCAGCGGTGACCGAACCGCCGGCCGGTGCCTTGTCAGGCTCTCTCAGTCTTCAGTTGCCGACGATGACGGAACCGACGGCCCGTCGCCGAGGCGGAAGGACTTGCTCTCGGTTGGGTCGGTTTCACCCGAAGCAAGTTGCGGCGTTTTATCCCCATCGTCTGAGGCGCCGACATTTTTGGGCTTGTCCTCTGAAGGGGTGTCCGCCGGAGCAGCGCGCCGTTTCACGCGGAACTCGATCTTGCCTTTTCTGACGCCGACTACGATGTGAGCCCCCTCTTCGAAGCGGCCCCGAAGCATGTCCATGGACAGGGGGTCTTCTATCTCCCTTTGGATCGTCCGACGCAGCGGCCGGGCACCGTACTTCACGTCGTACCCTTCCTTGATGAGGAAGTCCCGGGCGGCCCGGTTCACCTCAAGGGTGATATCCCGGTCTATCAGACGGGTCTGGACTTCACCAAGGAGGATGTCCAGGATACTGCGCACCTGTTCCTGCACCAGACTGTGGAACACGATGATCTCATCCACACGGTTGATAAACTCGGGCCGGAACCGCCGACGCAGTTCGTTCATCGCCGAAGAGCGAATCTCCCGGTATTCCATCACCCCTTCTTCCTTGTGGAAACCGACGGCCGACTCCCTGGTGATTTCCCGGGCGCCTGCGTTGGAGGTCATGATAAGCACGACATTCCGGAAGTTCACCTTGTGTCCCAGGTTGTCATGCAGCTCTCCCTCTTCCAGAATCTGCAGGAGGATGTTGAACACATCGGGATGGGCCTTTTCTATTTCGTCCAGGAGCACGACTGCGTAGGGCTTGCGCCGGATTTTTTCGGTGAGAACACCACCCTCGTCATACCCCACGTAGCCCGGAGGAGCACCAACAAGGCGGGAGACGTTGTGTTTCTCCATGTAGTCGGACATGTCTATCCGGATCAGAGACTCATCATCTCCAAAGAGGTACTCCGCCAGAGTTTTTGCCAGGAGGCTCTTTCCGACACCGGTCGGCCCGAGGAATATGAACGAACCCATCGGCCGTTCCGGAGAACTGAGCCCCGTTCGACTCCGCCGGATGGACCCGGCAATCGCCGTGATCGCCTCGTCCTGGCCGATCACCCGTTTGTGCAGTTCCTTTTCGATATCCAGCAGCTTTGCACTTTCACTCTGTGCGAGCCGCACCAGGGGAATACCGGTCATCTCACTGAGGACGTAGTTGATATCGTCGGAATCGACGATACTCTGTTCACTTTTCAGGGAGACTTTCCACTGATTGCGCAGGTCTTCCACCCGCTGCTTAAACTGCCGCACTTCATCCCGTACCGCGGCGGCTCGTTCGTAGTTCTGGCTGTTCACCAGGGCCAGCTTCTCACCGTTCAGTCGCTCTATCTCCGCTTCCAGCTCGGATATTTCCGTAGGCCGGACGCTGTTACTGATCCGTTTTCGGCTTCCCGCTTCGTCAATAAGGTCTATTGCCTTGTCCGGCAGAAACCGATCGGCGATATACCGCCGCGAAAGGGTGGCCGCTATCTCAATTGACCCAGGGGTGTACGAGACGTTGTGGTGCCGTTCGTAATGGCCTTTGATTCCCTTCAGGATCTCGATGGTGTCTTCAACGGTCGGCTCTTCGACGACGATGCTCTGAAACCGGCGCTCCAGGGCGGCATCCTTTTCGATGTACTTCTTGTACTCGTTCAAGGTCGTTGCACCGATGCACTGAATTTCGCCCCGGGAGAGGGCCGGTTTTAACATGTTACTGGCGTCAATGGCGCCTTCAGCACCGCCGGCACCGATGATCGTGTGGAGTTCGTCGATAAACAGGACTACATTGCCGTTGTTGGTGATTTCTTTCATCACCCGTTTGAGGCGCTCTTCAAACTCGCCGCGGTATTTGGTCCCTGCGATGAGGGCTGCCAGATCGAGGGTAAGAACGCGTTTTCCGACCAGAACCTCCGGAGCCGTTCCGTCAACGATAATCTGGGCGAGACCTTCAACTATGGCGGTCTTCCCGACTCCGGGCTCACCAATCAGAACTGGGTTGTTCTTGGTTCTCCGGGCCAGAATCTGGATGACCCGCCGAATTTCTTTTTCTCGCCCGATAACGGGGTCCAGTTTGTCGTCCCTGGCAAGCTGGGTGAGATCTCGGGAAAACTCGTCCAGAGTCGGGGTAGTCTTCTTACCGGCCGACGCCGTTGAAACGCGCCGTCGGGCGCCTCCCTGAGACGGGCCTCCTGCGGTGGACGAGGCCGAACTAGCAGTTGCCCGACCGCCGCTTTCGCTGCCGCTCAGGTCGTTAATGACGTCCCGAAGCATTTCCAAAGTCACGTTGTTGCCGTTGAGAAACTTCGCCGTTTCGCTGTCCAGTTCCCGGCCACACGCCAGTAACAGATGCTCCGTACCGATATACTCATGCCCGAGATTTCTCGCCTCCTCGGCTGAGTCTTCCAGTACTTTCCGACCCCGAGGCGACGGTGGTACGTCTCCAAGAGTAAATCCACCGCGCTTCTTGGGAATCACGTTTTCCAGCTCTATCTGCATGCGCGCCGGATCGATCATCAGTTTTTCCAGCGCCTTGTATCCCAGTCCGCCCCCCTCTTTCAGCAGCGCCAGCATGATATGCTCCGGCAGCAGCTGGTCCGAGTGGAAGCGTTTTGCTTCATCCTGTGCGAGAATCTGCAGCACTCGCTGCGCCCGCTGTGTCAGTCCCTTAAACATCTTCTGTTCTCCCACGTGAGGATCAAACCTCAAGTATCGTC
>JBAYPC010000028.1:0-12972 GCA_041677905.1 Alkalispirochaeta sp.
ACCGAAAAGTCATCGAGACGTTGGCCCAGGTCGGTGCGTTCGATGGGCTGGGCCAGACCCGGGCTACCCTGCTGCACAACATGGATATCTACTTTGAGGCGGCCAGCCACACCCGGGAAAACCGTCTCGCCGGACAGGTGTCTCTCTTTGACGATACCGGGGTGACCGGTGAAGCAAGCTTGCCGGTAGAGGAAGTCCCGGAGTGGAATGCAACGACCCGACTGGAATACGAGCGGGAACTGTTGGGTTTCTATTTTTCCGGTCATCCCCTGGACGACTTCAAAAAAGAGTGGAAAGAACGAACCACCGTCAACCTCGGTCGTCTTGAAAACACACCCACCGGAGAGACCGTCCAGGTCCTGGGGCTCCTCTGCTCCCTGAGAACCGTTGTCACGAGAAAGGGTGATAGAATGGCCTTTGGTGTGATCGAAGACTACCATGGTCAAGTTGAGCTGGTTGCGTTTCCGGAAACCTATGCGGCCAACTTGGAAGCACTGCAGGTAAACCGCGTTATCGGTTGTGTCGGAAAGCTGGAACAGCGAAAAGGGTCCGTTCAACTGGTTCTGGATGAAGTTCGTCCACTGGATGAACTGGAAGAAAAAGACGCACAGGCGGTACATATCCGTCTGAAAACGGAGGAACTGGATGAACAATCACTCTACTCTCTTCGGGGAGACCTTGGAGAGTTTCAAGGTAACTCAGACGTCTATATTCATCTATCCGGAGACGACGGAGAAACGGTAATCCGGGTCAGTTCACAGTTGCGGGTTTCTTCAAAAAAGGGCAGTCTGGACGGTATTCGCAGGTTGCCCATCGTAAGCGAGGTATGGAAAGTATGATTCAGCAGGTTTTTAGATTTCTCGGCACGGTCATCTCCTTGTACATGATGGTGATCTTGATACGCATCATTTTCACCTGGTTTCGAGGTGTTCATACGGGCCGGGCGGAACAGTTTCTGGCCTCCATCACCGATCCGTATCTCAACTGGTTTCGGCACCATATACCGGTCCGGTTCGGTGCCCTGGATTTCTCACCGGTGGTGGGAATTCTGGTACTGGGGCTCTTTAACACCGTGGCCAATCAGATCGCCTTTTCCGGCTCCATTACACTAGGTTTTGTGTTGGCAGTCATCATCACGGCGCTATGGTCGGCTTTTTCCTTCTTTCTGACGCTGTTTCTCGTCGTCGGCATCATCCGGCTCGTTGGAATGCTGGCCAACATCGACCAGGGCGGTCGTTTCTGGATCGTCATTGAACAGATTATCAACCCCGTTCTCCAGGCGACGGTACGACCATTTTTACGGGGCCGTTTTACCAATTACCGGGATTCTCTGCTTATTTTCATAGGTGTTCTGGTCGCCGTTCTGATTCTTGGCAGGTTGGGAGTCGGCTTTCTGGCCAGGGTGATCGGGAGCATGCCCATATAGGAAACTACCGTTTCTATGATTCCCTCTGAACTCACCGAGTCGGTCCAGTCTCTTCCCGGAATCGGCCCGGGACGAGCAGAACTACTCTCCCGAATCGGTGTGGCAACTGTGGGAGATCTTTTGTACCTTCCACCGTTGCGGTACGAAGACCGCTCGGAGATTATCTCCATCGTAGAAGCGGTCCGACGCGGAGAGGGGCTGGTAGCCGCCACGGTGCACTCCCATGATCATTTCCCCCACGGCGGAAAACGGGTTCTGAAGATAACCATCGGCGATGAAAGCTCCCGGGCGGCACTCGTCTGTTTCGGCAGGAACTTTCTTGCCCGATCGTTTCCTCCAGGCAGCGAGATCCTCGTGTTTGGTCGTTTTTCCCTTCGGTACGGTGAGATTCAATCGTCGATGTTTGACGCGCAACGTGTGAAGGGCACTCCCAGTCCGACAGGAATCCTACCCGTCTATCCTCTCACCGAGGGGTTATCCCAGAAGGCGGTACGCCTCGCCGTTGGGGCCGCCCTGAAGCGTTACCTCCCGGAACTGGAAGACCCTCTCCCCGACGAAATTCGTGAAATGGAAGGTCTTCTCCCCCTGGATAGAGCACTTCAGAGTATTCACACCCCTGATACAACGGAAGCACCAAAACAAGCGCTCCGGCGCCTCAGCTTTGAAGAACTCTTCCTCTTTCAGCTTTCCCTGGCACACCGCTCAATGGTGCGCAAACGGGCAGTTCGCCGTCCACGGCCAGAACGGACACGACGCCTTTTGGAAACACTTCGTTCGGCCTTACCCTTCAACCTTACCGAAGACCAGGAGACGGTACTCCACGAAATTGTAACGGACATGAAAAAACCGTGGCCTATGAACCGACTCCTTCACGGCGACGTCGGGTCGGGGAAGACCCTTGTAGCCCTTCTGGCGGCAGTCCATGCGGTCGAACGGGGAGAACAGGCTGCACTGATGGTACCCACCGAGCTTTTGGCAAGACAGCACGCGTGGAATGCGGCGCGGCTGCTTTCACCGGCGGGAGTATCCCTCGCACTTGTTCTGGGCAGTATCCGGACACCGGTACGGCGGGCGCTGACGGAAGCTCTGGCAGAGGGGTCGATAGACCTTGTCGTCGGGACCCACGCACTTTTCAGTCAGGACATCGAGTACGCAAACCTGGGACTGGTGGTGATTGACGAGCAGCACCGGTTTGGCGTTGACCAGAGGGAGGCGATCGTCGAACGGGGACCGGCCCCGGACGTTCTGTTGATGAGCGCCACGCCGATTCCGCGATCCCTTGCTCTGACGGCGTTTGGAGAGAGTGATATCAGTACCATTACCACCCTGCCGCCGGGCCGAAAACCGGTAGAGACTCACCTCGCCAGAATGGGTAACGAAACACGGGTGTACGAGTTTATCCGCCGGGAACTGGCTGCGGGAAGACAGGCGTATTTTGTCTATCCCGCTATCGAAGAGGGGGGAGTCCGAGGGCTGCGCAGTGCGACCGACATGGCCGAGACGCTGGCGGACTACTTTCAAGGGCATACGGTGGGGCTGGTCCACTCCCGGATGGACCCGGACGTACGGTCCGAGACGATGCGGCGTTTCAACGATGGTGCCGTCGACGTCCTGGTAGCGACCAGTGTGGTTGAAGTCGGCGTGGACGTACCAAACGCGACTTGTATGGTCGTTGAACACGCCGAGCTCTTTGGCCTGGCCGCACTACACCAACTGAGAGGCAGAGTCGGTCGCGGCCCGCACCAGGCGTACTGCTTTCTCGTCTACCAAGAGCCCCTGACGGATGAGGGAAAAGAACGCCTCAGGGTTCTGTACCAGAGTCATGACGGCTTCTTTATCGCGGAAGAAGACTTGCGAATCCGTGGCCCCGGCGATATGTTCGGCACCAAACAGGCGGGCTTCCTCCCCCTTCGAATTGCCGATATCCAGCGGGACATGGACCTGATGATTCGTGGACGCACACATATAGCACGTATCCTCACAGACGACCCGGATCTGCAGCAACCACAACACCTACCGGCAAGAAGAGCCGTCGGCATAACCGACCAGGAGAATCAATGAGAATCAGCGGCGGCACCCTGCGGGGTAAGCGCATCACCTGCCCTCCCGGCATTATCAGACCGGCCATGGACCGCATGAGAGAGTCCATGTTTTCCATTCTGGGTCCTCTTGAGAGCGTATCGTTTCTCGATCTTTTTAGCGGGTCCGGCCTTGTGGGGATTGAAGCGTGGTCTCGCGGCGCCCGGCCGGTGGTGCTGGTGGAACGGGACCGGAAGAAACGGGATACCATCCGCCGTAACTTCGACGGTCTTGAGCCCCCGCCGGTTCTGCACATGGAACCGGTGGAACGCTTTATTCAGCGAAACAAAACGGTCTTCGATATCGTCTATCTGGATCCGCCGTTTTCCTATCCTTTCAAAAAGGACTTGTTGAACCGGGTTGCAGTTTCCCGATCGGTACATGCCGGGACGGTTGTGCTCATCCACGCCCCGACCGAAGAAGCCCTGGACAACGTGGACGGAATGCCTCGCTACGACCAGCGTGACTACGGTGGATCCCGGTTGTCTTTTTTTCGAGTAGAGGAAAAAGCAGATGGTGGTTTATAACGAAAGAACCTGTTACCATCGACCGGTCATGAAAAAAGGGCATATGCATCGTCGGCTGAGCTTACCAACAGGGACTGAGACTCTCAGACTCCGTGAGGCAGACCGGCAAAGGCGCATAACGCGCCGACTGGAAGAGATGTTTGACGCCTGGGGATATGCTCCGGTAGAGACGCCACTGGTCGATTTTTTTGAAGTCTATCGACGTCTTCTCAGCGAGAATGACGTACTACAGATATACCGGGCCGTAGACCGACAAGGGGAGATTCTTGCCCTGCGGTCGGACACAACTCTGTTTCTGGCCAAACAGTTGGGGTTGCACCTTTCACTGGAGGATCTTCCTGTAAGGGTCTACTACCACGAACAGATTGTTCGGGCCGAAGAGCGTCATGATATTGCCAGCAATGAGTACCAGCAGGCCGGAGTGGAGCTGGTAGGGCTCCCCGGTACCGACGCTGATGCTGAGGTCATAATCCTCGCCATGGAGGCGTTGAAGTCGCTGGGCGTCGACGGCGCCGTCGTCCACGCCGGGTCCCATGCCGTCCTGGAGGAGGTCCTTACCGCGCTGGAGGTGGATTCAGGTAAACGTGATGTGCTGCGTGAGACGCTGCCGGGGCTGGTAAAGACACGGTCTTTCGAACACCCCCTCTTCATGGAGCTGCCCGAAACGTACCGCACCCTGTTGCAGTTTATCGGGTCTCGGGAGGAACTTTCAGAGTTGGCCGCCCGGGAGCATAACGCGTGGAGCGCCGGCGTACGCCGCACGCTGGACGATCTGTCCGCCACGATCAGTAAGATCCCCGGAGATTCCCAGGATTTCCGTATTGATCTCTCCGAACTTGGCGCCCGCGGGTACTACACCGGCATCGCCTTTTCCGTCTATCTGCCGGAAAGCAATTCGGCAGTCCTGAGAGGCGGACGCTACGACCGACTTCTCGTCTCATTTGGAATCGACGCGCCGGCGGTTGGTTTTTCTATGTTTCCCCGAAAACTCCCGCCCCACACCATGGCGACGCAGTCGGATACCCATCGGAACATATCTTCACTGGAAATGCGGATTGCCGCCGGTCGGGAAGCGACCGGATCCAGGAACGGTGGCGGTACGAAGGACGCCTCATGAAAAGCCCGATGACGATCGCCCTTCCAAAGGGGCGTCTTTTCAACACAACGAAAGAGTTGCTTGACCGCTGCGGCTATGAGTTGGAGGTGGGTGAGCGGCAGCTGGTAGCCCAGGAGAAAAACAACTCCCTTCAGGCAATTCTTGTGAAAAATTCGGACCTCCCAACGTATATCCACCACGGTATTGCCGGACTGGGTATCTGTGGAACCGACGTGATATACGAGAGCGGCTACAATTTCTTTGAACTCCTGACGCTTCCCTTTGGCCGAACAGAGATATGTCTTGCCGGCAAGGTCGATGACGGCCGGAATCATCGCGCCGCGAGCTCACTGACAATTGCAAGTAAGTTCACCCGTTTTACCAGAGACTACTTCCACAGCCGGGGTGTTCCCGTTTCGGTTATCAGACTCGACGGTTCGGTAGAATTGGCGCCCGTCCTCGGTCTGGCACCGTATATTGTCGATTTAGTGGAGACCGGGAGTACTCTGAAAGCACACAATCTGGAAGTCAAAGAGGTCCTGGGCCACACAGAAGTCAAACTGATCACAAACCGGGCGTTCTACAAGTACCATTACAGGAGAATCGACGCTTTTGTAGATCAGATACGAAAGGTGGTATACTAGGCATTATGGGGGAAAATGACCCAATCGGCGTATCGTCGGCGGGTTTTCTGAAAGTCGGTTCCCTTGATCCCGACTCGCTTGACAGATCAAAACGGGCGGCTCTGATCCGAAAGGGTAACGAGCTGTTTAACGACGGCCACTACGATATGGCCCAGCGAATATTTCTTACGGTTCGGTATTCCGATGGACTGATCCGCCTGGGAAATTACCGCGTGAAACAGGGTCGCCCACTGGACGCATTCCGGTTGTTTTGGGTCGCCCGTGACCGACGTCGTATTGATGAGATGGCCGAACAGATGGCCGGCGTACTACGCCACTGGTTACAAGAAGATGAGTGAACACGATAATATCGAAGAAGAGAATGAGCACCTGGCCCTCCTGTCACAACAGGGTTACCAGCTGCTGAAAGAAAATATGTATGAAGAGGCGAGAGCCCGGTTTGAAGAGATTCTTGCGGAGGATCGGGAGAACAACTACGCTCTGGTCGGTTTGGGAGACCTGGAGCGTAAACTTGGGCAGTATGACCGGGCGGCGCGTTACTACCAGCAATGCCTGGATTTTTACCCGGACAACAACTACGCTCTTTTCGGGCTGGCCGAAAGTTACCGGGAACTCAAACAGTACAACCGGGCCGTACAGCACTGGGAAAAATATCTGGAGCATGACGATAAAAATGTGACCGTCCTGACCCGCGTCGCCGATGCGTACCGGAAAGCACGCAATTTTGAGAGGTCCAGAGAACTCTATCTTCAGGTGCTGGACCTTGAAGAGCAGAACCCCTACGCCCTCATCGGTTTGGGGCACCTCTACTATGACTTCAAACGCTTTGAAAACGCCCTCCACTACTGGGAGGCGATGTACAAAATCAGCGGTGAGTCTGTTGACATTCGGGTACTGACGTCCTTGGGGAACTGCCACCGAAAGCTCAAGACCTACGAGCAGGGGATACCGTATTTCGCCAAGGCGATCGAACGGGAACCTGATAATTTTTACGCTCTCTACGGTCTGGCCGACTGTTATCGCGGCATGCATAAACCGGAGCAAGCTCTGGAGTACTGGTGTAAGCTTCGGGACATCGATGGGACCAACAAGGTCATACTTACCCGTATAGGAGACGCCTACCGCAACATGGACCAGTACGACACTGCCGAGGAGTACTACCAAAAGGCGCTGAACATCGCCTTCGACTCATATGCTGTTCTCGGACTTGCCATTATTCACCGGATACGAAAAAACTACGATGCCGCCATCACGACGTTGGAAGACCTGGTAAACTCGGACCCGAGTAACGTCCGAGCTACTCTCGAATTGGCACGGTGTTATGAAGAGTTGAAACGCATTCCCGAGGCACTAGCCATACTTTCACGGCACACCCAGGCGGTTCGCAATCCGTCAAAGTCGATCCTGCGGAGGATAGCTGAACTGCGCCCCGGCGACTGACCGATAGACCGGTGGACCGGCACCACCTTTTGCCGGCTTTTTTACTTCAGCTGTTTTCAGGTTCCAGCACGGCCCTGATTCGACGTACTCCTTGCGAGGATGACTGCTCTTTGAGAATACGGAACTTCCCCAGCTGCTTCGTGTGTTCAACATGCGGACCACCGCAGACCTCTTTAGAGTAGTCACCGATGGAGTACATTTTTACGACCTCGTCGTATCGGTCGCCGAAAAATGCCAGGGCACCTTCCTTTTTTGCTTCGGCCAGGGTCGTCGTTTTCATGGATATCGGCAAATCCGCGCCGATCTTCTCGTTTACGATTTCTTCGACTCGTCGAATCTGTTCATCCGTCATTTTCTCAGGATGGGTGAAATCAAACCGCAGCCGCTCAGGCGTGATGTTGCTGCCCTTCTGAGTGACGTGTTCACCCAGAACGTCCCGCAGCGCCTGATGCATCAGGTGTGTTGCCGTATGCAGGGCCGTCGTCATCTCTGAGTGATCGGCCAATCCGCCCTTGAACGTCTGATTCCCATCCAGCTTTGACTTTTCCCGGTGCTTTCGAAAGGCCGCTTCAAAACCGTCGGAATCTACGGTCAAACCGTGCTCTCCCGCCAGTTCCTCGGTGATCTCCAGCGGAAATCCGTAGGTGTCGTAGAGTTTGAACGCCAGCCGCCCCGGGATTTCGCGCCTGTTCCCTTTCAGAAGGTTGGGCAGCATTTTTTCAAACTCCCGTTCCCCGTTTTGGAGGGTCTTCAGAAAGCGTTCTTCCTCGTGCGCCAGTTCTTCCAGAATGAAATCGGCCTGTGTTCTCAAAAGCGTATAGAAATCAGAGTAAATATCGATGACGATCCGGGCCGGTTGCACCAGAAACTCGCCTTCCAGCCCCAGTTTACGACCATGACGCATCGCCCGACGGATCAACCGCCTGAGGACGTAGCCCTGGGCCACGTTGGACGGTGTGACGGCGTTTTCATCACCAAGGATGAAGGTTGCCGTCCGGACGTGATCAGCAATTATGCGGATGGACCGGTCTGCATCGTCTTCACCACCGTACCGTTTTCCCGTAAGCTCTTCGATCTTGCGGATAATCGGTTGGAACACTTCGGTGTCATACACCGATTTCTTGCCCTGTAAAATGGCGATGGTGCGTTCAACACCCATACCGGTGTCGACGCACTTCCGTTCTAACGGCCGGTAATTGCCCTGTGCGTCTTTGTTGTACTGCATAAAGACGTCGTTCCAGATTTCCAGAAATTTTCCGTCGGAAACACCAGGACGGCTTTCGACGGTACCGGGTATACCCGTATCAACAAACATCTCCGAATCGGGGCCACACGGTCCCGTCTGCCCCGCTGGGCCCCACCAGTTGTCATCCCGACCTAGAAAGTATATGCGGTCCCGGGGAATACCGGCCCGTTCCCACGCGGCGGCGCTTTCTTCGTCTCGAGGTACCTCGTCATCACCGGCAAAGACTGTTACCGAGATAGACTCCGGGTCAATTCCCAACCAGTCTTTTCCGGTCAGAAACTCCCAGCTCATTTCAATGGCCCCTTCCTTGAAGTAATCACCAAGGGACCAGTTTCCCAGCATTTCGAAAAACGTTAAATGGCTCGTATCACCTACTTCATCGATGTCTCCGGTGCGGATGCACTTCTGAACGTTTACCAGTCTTACCCCCGCCGGATGGGGTTCTCCCAGAATATAGGGAACCAGGGGGTGCATACCCGCGGTTGTGAAAAGCACCGTCGGATCGTTCTCGGGAATCAGGGATTTCCCTGATATCTCCACATGGTCGTGTTGCTTGAAAAAATCGATATACTTTCGGCGTAGTTCTTTTGCTGTCATAAGTGCTCCATGATAGAAAAACGGCGGCTTCAGGTCAACGAATCAAGTTCTTCCTGACCCGCCTTGTCAAGAAATTCGGGAAAGATGTACAGCATGAGTCCATCTCTACTGACACGCATATCGGCAAAACCCTGGAGTACAAGTCGGTCCAACCCGTCTCTTGCCTTTTCTGCACTGACTTCGGCCGCCAGAGCTGCCCGGGCCGGTGTTACGATGCCGTGACGTTCCTCCGCAAGAGTCAGGATACTGTGTTCCAGAGATTGCGGACGAGCCGGATTGAACCGGGGTGTTCCGTTTCGGCTCCCAATGGTGCCGGAAGGACTATCAGAGAATATTTCGTCATCGAGCATACGGTCAAACCGGCTTTTTATCTGGGCTTCCCGAACAAGTCGGGACATCGTGAACGCATCGTAAATGGTACCGATACCAAAAAGACCGCCGGTTACCAGATAGATCAAACCGGAAAGCGGTTTCCCCAGGTAAAAACGGTGCAAACCCGCAAATCCGGTGAGCGAGGGCAGCCAGAAAAGGTAGGCCAGACCGATATCTGCTCGTTTCATCGTACCCACTCGTCCTCTCCGGGCAGCATAACTGCGATTTCCCCGGCCAACGCCATCTCCCGAATGAGTTTCATAAAGTCCGACGTTACTCTGTCGACATCGCTTTTTCGCATCGGTCCAAGATTTTCCCGATGCAAGACAACCATTTCCCAGCGCCGTTGACTCACTCCGGACTGTAGACGCCGGATAATCTCGTCGTTCTTACCCTTCATCAGAGTGGCAAGATCGACATCGTCCAGACGCTTAAGCACTTTTTGCAAGTCCCGATCCGGGATGTAGAGGATATCCTCCGGTGAGTTAAGCTGCTTTCGGATTCGCTCCGCCAGCTCGGTACTTACCAGCCCGATCCCCTGCAAAATACGATCGCTGCTGTTCAAGTCCATATAGCGAAGAATTTCGGCCAGTCGCCCTTGACCGTCCAGCTCTTCACCTTCCGGTCGCTGAATTGACTCCATACGCCTCTGTAGCGTTTTTTCTATAGCCTCAAGGACGTCCGGTGAAACGGGACCCATTTCAGCCATCCGGCGGACCACAGCTGCTTTCTTCTCCTCTTCCAACGCTTCAAGCAGTCGTGCGGCGGCACCTCGGGGCATATTGGCACACATGATTGCAATTGCCGGCGCACTCTCTTTTTTAAGCAAAAACGAAAGCTGCCGACCATCGGTGTCTTCAAGAAACGCGAAGCGGTGCGGACGCTCATCCGGAAGAATTTCGTAAAACCGCCGGTCTCCCTCTTCCGGGCCAAACGCACGGCCAAGTATTTCCCGAGCCGTTTCCGGTCCTACTCGTGTCTCACCAGGTAACCGGCCCATCCGTCTTGCCCGTTCGGCCGCCCCAAAACGGGTCAGTACCTGCACCGCTTCCCGGCGTGAAACCGGACCAAGGTGCGCCATCGCCTCAAGAACTCGTTCCGATTCACTTTCGCTGAGTCTTTTCAATATCATGGCCGCTTCGTCCCGGCCTATCAGGGAGAGAAACCGGGCGACTTCAATCAGGCCGCCACCGAGACGATGACCGGCATCGGCGTGAACAGCATCACCGACGGAGACGGCACCGGTTCGCCGGGACACCCCACCGCCTTTGTGCCGCCGTTTTGAGTCGTCCGTCTCAACTGCAGCTTCTTTGAGAAGTCCCTGTATCCGTTTATACGCTCCCGCAACCCTCTGTTGTGCATCACCCATCGGCAAAACCATTACCAACATGATGCGTTACCCAACCACCCTCGGTCAACTACGGGAGCCATAGTTGACACGTTCCGTACTTTCGGGTAAAAATCCTTCATACAAAACGTGCCGCTGTAGCTCAGTCGGTAGAGCAGAGGACTGAAAATCCTCGTGTCAACGGTTCAATTCCGTTCGGCGGCACATGGCCGGCTCCATTAGGGGCCGGTTTTTTTATGCCCACCATTTGTGCCCACCATTTGTGTACTCACCGCTTGAGCACACCCCTACAACGCCGTCCGGCCGGACCGGACAAAAAAGGGGGCCATCCGTTATAGCGGACAGCCCCTGTATTCAAATTACACTTGATTAGTGGATTGGTGCACCGGCGTATCAGTGCTGTTTATCGATTCGTCAGAACCGCCTGGGCCGCCGAAAGTCGAGCGACAGGAACCCGGAAGGGAGAACAACTGACGTAGTTCAAACCTGTGCGGTAACAGAACTCTACCGACTTGGGTTCGCCGCCGTGTTCACCGCAGATACCAACTTTCAGGTCTTTCTTGGTACTCCTTCCCCGCTCAGTACCGATCGTTACGAGCTGGCCCACCCCATCCTGATCCAGAACGGCAAAGGGATCGTATTCAAGAATGCCGTCTTCAACATACTGAGGCAGGAAGGTGCCCACGTCGTCACGGCTGTATCCAAACGCCATCTGGGTAAGGTCATTGGTTCCAAAGCTGAAAAAGTCCGCGTATTTTGCCACTTCATCCGCCGTCAGGGCAGCACGGGGAATCTCGATCATCGTACCGATTTTGTAATCCACCGTCTGGCCCGATTCAGAAATGACTTTCTGTGCCACCTCTTCGGCGTTTTCCCGCAGGATTTTCAGCTCCTGGTAGGTACCGATAAGGGGGATCATGATTTCGGGATACACCTTGACACCCGCTTTGGCAACTTTAACGGCGGCTTTCATGATCGCCTCGACCTGCATGTTGTAGATCTCAGGATACGTAATACCAAGGCGACAACCACGGTGGCCGAGCATGGGGTTGAGTTCATGCATCGAGTCGATCTTGGCTCTCAGATGTTCGACGGTAATGCCGCCGATCTTGGCAAGTTCCTTGATCTGAGCCTCTTCCTGGGGCAAAAACTCGTGAAGAGGCGGGTCCAGCAGACGTACCGTCACAGGGAATCCGTCCATCGCCTTGAAAATACCTTCAAAGTCCTTGATCTGCAGCGGTAGAAGCTTGTCAAGCGCCTTCTCCCGAGCGCCTCTGTCTTCAGCCACGATCATTTCCCGGAAAGAGCGTATTTTGTCTTCTTCAAAGAACATATGCTCGGTCCGGCATAACCCGATGCCCTCGGCGCCGTACTCTCGAGCAACATCTGCATCATGGGGAGTATCGGCATTTGTGCGGATACCAAACGTCTGATCAACAAGATCGGGGCGCTTTGCAGTGGCCCGTACTTTGTCGGTCCAGGACAGGAAGTGATCTATGTCGTCACTGACTTTGGGTTCGATAACGGGCATTTCACCGGCAAAAACTTCACCAGTGGAACCGTCGATCGTGATGAAATCACCTTCCTTGTACTGCACACCTTCAACAGTCATCATCTTGGTGCCGACTTCAACGGCTTTACAGCCGGCAACACAGGGAAGGCCCATACCCCGGGCAACAACCGCCGCATGGCTCGTCATGCCACCGGTCGATGTGAGAATTCCCTCGGAGGCGTGCATACCTCCGATATCTTCCGGGCTCGTTTCACGACGGACCAGAAGCACCTTTTTCCCTTTTTTTACCCACGCCTCAGCGTCATGGGCCGTAAAGACGATCTGTCCCGCCGCCGAACCGGGAGACGCATTCAGACCTTGCGCAATGGCCTTGTTTTCTTTTTTGGCAACGGGGTCGATCATCGGGTGGAAGACCTGGTCCAACTGTGCGGGGGTAACCCGGGTTACCGCCGTCTCCTCATCTATAAGCCCCTCGTTAACCATGTCGACTGCAACTTTGATAGCCGCCGCACCGGTTCGCTTGCCGCTTCTGGTCTGCAAAATGTAGAGAGTTCCCTGTTGGATAGTGAACTCCATGTCCTGCATATCTTTGTAGTGGTGCTCCAGTTTTGCCCGGACGTCATCAAGCTGCTTGTAGATTTCAGGCTTTTGTTCTGCCAGAGAAGAAAGGGGTTTGGGTGTCCG
>JBAYPC010000029.1:0-12902 GCA_041677905.1 Alkalispirochaeta sp.
CTGATCGCAAGTTTTCTCTTTGCGGTTCAGGGGATAGGTATTCTGCAGCACCTGGTGGTCCGGCGCGGGGGTAGTCCAACGGCCGAACGTTGGGTTATTACCGGTGTCCTGATTTTGATGTTTTTACCGGGGCTCAACATCGTTGTGAGTGTCGGTTTACCGCTCTTTGGGATGAGCGAACTGTGGATAGACTATAAAAGGGGAGAGTCGTATGAAAGTAATACTGAACCATGATGTGGAAAACCTCGGAGAAGAGG
The DNA here is from genome assembly GCA_041677905.1 of Alkalispirochaeta sp. Taxonomy (GTDB): domain Bacteria; phylum Spirochaetota; class Spirochaetia; order DSM-27196; family Alkalispirochaetaceae; genus Alkalispirochaeta. Next base: position 258 of record JBAYPC010000029.1, read on the forward strand.
GCGATATCCGTGTGGTAAAACCGGGGTATGCCAGAAATTATCTCCTGCCCCAAGGCCTCGTCATGGAGCACAGCCCGAGGAACATCGCTCTGATTGAGGAGCGCAGAGTTGTCATTGAAGAACGAAAGGCCGAAAAACGTAAGCTGGCCGCGGGATTAAAAGAACGGATCGAAGCTGAACCGCTGAAGATCAGTATGACCGCCGGTACCAACGGGAAGCTCTTCGGTTCTGTCAGTGCGGCCACCATTGCGGAGCGTCTCGCCGCCCAGGGCATCGAGATCGAGCGGAAGCGGATTGATATACCCGAGCATTCCATCAAGACTGTCGGTAATTTCAAGGTGGGAGTCCGGTTGTACGGTGACCAGGAAGCGACATTGACGGTAGCGGTAGAGGCAAGCAACGCCCGGGAACTCGAAAAAGCGAAAGCCAAAGAAGACGCTTCAAAAGAAGGTGTTGTAAAAGAAGCAAAAGAAGCAGTCGCAAAAGACGATGCAGCAAAAGACGATGCAGCACAAGACGATGCAGCAGTTGAAGAAGACCTGGACCCGGAGGTGATGGCAATGCGGGCCGCCATGGAAGAAGAAGCGGCCGCAAAAACCACACCTGAAGAGCCGGACGAACCGGAAGAGAACTAGCCGTCCATGGAAGGACGGGGCCGGGTACCTCCACATAATATAGATGCCGAGGTTGCCACGTTAGGCGCCGTTCTGCTCGACCCTGCGGCGCTGACGCGGGTTCTGGACTTCGTCAGACCCGGTGATTTCTACCGTCAGGCCAACGGGCGTATCTTCGAAGCGATACTGCAACTCTGGGATCGGGGTGAGAGCATAGACCTGATCACCCTCACAAACGAGTTGCAGGCGGAAGGCCAATTAGAACGGGCCGGCGGGGCGGGGTATATCTCGTCCCTCACTACGTCGGTTCCAACCAGCGCCAATGTAGAGTACTACGCCCAGATCGTTAAGCAGACCAGTCTCCGTCGGCGTTTGATTACACTTGCTGCCGAGGTGACCGAAAGCTGTTTTGACGATACCATTCCCACCCGACAGGTCATCGAAGAGGCAGAACGCCGGATATTTGAGTTGGCCGAAACCAACCAGACCCGCAGCTTCCAGCCCGCAAAGGAAGTGGTCAAGCGTACTGTTGCGGCAATAGAAAAGCTCTATCACAACCAGGAGAACTTCACCGGTATCCCGACCGGTTTTCACGCTCTCGACAACATGACAAGCGGTTTTCAGAACAGCGAGTTTATCGTAATTGGTGCGCGTCCGTCCGTCGGAAAGACGGCGTTTGCCCTGTCCATGGCGGCGAATATGTCCATTGCCCATAAAGTGCCGGTCGGCTTTTTTACCCTCGAGATGAGTGATATGGCGCTAATGCAGCGCCTTGTAGCTTCAGAGGCACGTATCGGCAGTCAGACTATCCGGACGGGCATGCTGCGTCCGTCGGATTTTGCAAATCTCACCAATGCAGCGGGCCGGATCTACGAGGCGCCTCTTTGGATATCGGATACCCCGGGTATGCGCCTCCTGGATTTGCGAGCACAGGCACGGCGTATGGTAAGCCAGCACGGAGTTCGTATCGTCTTCGTCGACTACATTACGCTGATTACAAACGAAAACGCCGAGTTGGCCCGACATGAACAGATCGCCGAGGTATCCCGATCTCTTAAGGCCCTTGCCCGAGAACTGGAAATACCGGTGGTTGCGCTGTCTCAGGTTTCCCGGGATACTGAAGGCAAACGGCCAATGTTATCCAACATCCGGGAGTCAGGCAGTATCGAACAGGATGCTGATGTCGTGCTCTTTCTTCACCGGGAACGCAACCTGGATCAGGAGAGTACGGAGAAGATATCGGTCATTTCCACTGAGCTGATTGTTGCAAAACAGAGAAATGGGCCGGTCGGGACGATCAAGATCGCCTTTGTCCCGCGGTACACCAAATTCGACAATCTGGCCGACGATATGGACCAAGGAGATTGATACAATGGAACTGCAGTCGATGTACTCATTTGATGAACTCACGAACGAAGCCGAACGGCTCGTTATTGAGGAGCTGGGTCGGCAGCTGGAAGGGAAAGACGGCGTCTGTCTCACGGAAGAATGCGTTCTGGATATGGCCGCATACGCCCTGAATCAGGTGAGACCATTGTACCGTGTGAACCTGGTCGGCCGTCTGTACGCGCCGTCCATGAAAACCAAGTATGAAGAAGAGGTGCGCAAAGCGGTAACCGCTGCTATTACGCGTATCTCGAAAGAGTAATACCCACCGAACGGGGTGAATCGCCGACCGGGCTTCAGGACGACGGCGCCGGTTCTCCGCTGAACGGATCAAACTGGAGAGGGGCGTCTTCTTTTCGTTCGGGGTCCAGTCCTGAATCAAACCGGTGGCCCGGCTCATTGCGGGGTACCTGTAAAAGCAGAGAGGTCAGGTCTTTCACTCGGTCCGTATTGAGGCTCAGGAAACGTCCCGAGGCGAGAGAGTCTCGGGAAGCGAGAAACGTCCCGTCCGGACGCAGGGCTATCCAGGCGCCGGGACCGGCACCGTCGATTTTGTAGATATCCAGTACCATTTCTCCGGCAAATCGGTCGAAGACGGAGACCGTACCATCTCTGTTAATAGAGTAGAGGTAGTTCCCGTCCAACGCGATCCGACACGGGATATGGGAGGGGTTTCTACGCACCTCGATGACCCTTGTACCGTCCCATCGGAGAATGCCGCCCCTGTCGTCCAGGGTGGTGTAGGCGTTTCCCGTCACCGGATCCACAACAAGCATGGCCTCCAGGTACTCACCGTTTATTTCGACAATTGTGCGACGTCTCTGGAATGAGGCTCCTTCAAAGACCTCCATCACCGTTGAAAGGCGGCCCGTCTCCCCTGTACGAATGCCGATCGTGAAGAGCCGGCCCCGTCGTTCATCGTACTTCAGAAAGAAAACCAGATCCGTCGTCGTGGCAAGCGGTACGGTTTCACTGGTTCTAGGGTCCACCCTAAGGACGGAAGAGTTGAAAATACCGCCGGTAACCGTTCCGAGAAAGATGCCGCGGCTTGTGAGCGTTGCCGTTTGAATGCTCCGTCCCCGATAGCGAAAAGACTGCTCACCGGTATAGGCATTTTGAATGACGACCTGTCCGGTCCGGTCGAGAAAGAGTACGGAATCGTTGTAGATATCCACGGCTGTAGGGGTGTCCGGCGGTTGAAGAGGCGAAGGGAAGAGGGCAACCGAGGACGGGTCAAAGATGCGCAGCGGCTTAACCCGCCGCAAAGGCAGCCAGACGAGGTGCACCCGATCACTCGAAACAAATCGAGCGGAGCCCAGAGCGTCGATATCCGTATACCGGCTGAAAGCATACTGCGTGTCTTCAACACTCTTGGTCGAATCAAAAAAATCACTCTGTATCGACACAATCTGGTCCGTTCCGAGAAGGTGAAGGGTGTTGTTGGACAGGAGAAAATCGCTGACCGGTTCGACAACATTTACGGCCATAGCAGTTGGACTGATTTCAAAGGGGAGCCATCGGAAAAAAGTGCCTTTGTCGTCACCGGAAAATACGTCGCGGCCCGAAACGTAGAAGGTACTGAAACCGTCGGGGACCTCTCTCCGAGAGGTAAAACGGCGTTGAAGCGCGGTGTTGGAAAACTGAAACCTGCGTATCGATATGACACCGGAATAATCACGGGCGACAACGACGATGTCGCCGTCAGTTCGGTCTGTTTGGACGGCCAGAATATCTCCCGTTACCGTGTTTGCGGTCACATCGCCGGTCAGCAGATCAAGAATGCCCAGGGAACCATCATCGAGTACAGCGGCGGCAAAACGAGGCGTATTCAAAAGAGAGAGCTTTTTCAGGTTTGGTGGTGCAGAGAAACGCCCCTGCTCCGACCCGGTAACGATGGTCAGATAGACCAGCTCACCTGATCCGGGTGCATAGGTCATCAGTCGCTCCTCGCTTCGGGCTATGACAAACCAGGAGATGATACCGGTGTTTTTCCGGAGAAACGGAAGTTCCCGACCGGTGCGCCCATCGAGAATCTGGATACTGCGGAGACGGGGCACTGAATAGACCAGATAGGTGCCCTGCGATGAGACGTCCATGTGAAGTACTTCATCCGAAAGGATGTGTAGAAACTCCCGCTCTCCGGTCTGCCAGTCCCAGACCGTTATCCGGTGACGCTGACCGTTGGACGCATAGACCGCGACCCGGCGACCGTCATTGTAGGGAACTACCAGTTCAATCGGCAGAAAGTCGGCGTGAATGGTCTGGAGGAGTTTGTCCGAGTGGGGTTCCCAGACCAGCAGTTTACCGTCCTGGCCTCCGGTAAAGACAGTTCGGGCTCCGTCGATACTGGAAATAGCCTGGATTTCACCGGTATGGCCGGTACGGACCGTGACCGCCTGCTGAGCCGACAGCAATGACGTCGTGACGATAAAAATCAAAAAGAGAGCCGAGTTAAGTGATTTACGTATTATCATCGTTTCTACCCCCGGGCAAAAAACAGGATATCATTGAAAAATGCGAAAAACATCAAAGCCAGTATGAGAACATTCCCGACCAACTGATAATGATAGACAAACCTGGGATGCAGCGGACGTCGCGACATCATCTCAAGGAGGGACAAAACGATCTGCCCGCCGTCAAGCACCGGAATCGGCAGAAGGTTCATGAAGAAAAGGGTGACGCTGATCAGACTTAAAAAGTTGAAAAAAGAGAGGAGTGCCCGTGCTATGCCGCCTTGTAATCCCATTGTAGCTACTTCACCCACCATATAGGTGATCCTGACCGGACCCATCAGTGCCTGGTTAACGTCCACACCCTGAAAGAGCAGTCCGATTCCACGGAAGGTCAGGCGAAGTGTTTCAATCGATTCCCGAAAACCCGCAGCCAGCCCGGTGAACAGACCGTACCGAGGCGACGTGACGGTCACCGTGCGGTACTGGATCCCCAACATCGCATTGCCCGCTTCGGTAAAACCGGGAACGACAGCGATAGTCCGGCGTTCCCCGTTTCTGTCGATCGTCAATTTTATGGATGATCCGCCCGCTTCCGAGATTGCGGATTCTACGGCAATGCTGTGGTCCACGGGGGTACCGTTTACGGCGACAATGGTGTCTCCAGGTTTGAGGCCCGCCAGCGCAGCCGGAGAACCGGGGAGAACCTCGGCAATAGTAGTATCGACCCAGGGGTACACCCCGATTCGGCCTGCTCCAGTCGCCGTGTCCAGGGTCGGTGTCAATACCGTCTCAAACACCGCACCGTTCCGTTCGATCTGCAGGGTCAGGTTCTCCCGGGCGGACTGTCCGACAAGAGTTTGAATGTCCCGAAAGGAGGTAACCTTCTTGCCGTCGATAGCAAGAATGTAGTCCCCGGTTTGCAGAGAAGCCGCCTCAGCGGCCGTTTCGGTGATACCATAGTCACCGGCAAGGACAATTCGGTTGGGGAAGGTCTGTACCGAGTACCCGATGATGGCAATTGCGGCAAGAACAAGTACGGCAAAGACAAAATTGACCACCGGGCCGGCCAGAAGGACAAAAATGCGCTGCAGCGGTGTGGCTGCGTAAAAATCACCGGGCTCCACGTCGATACGGGAACTTTTTGACTGCCACGCCCGCAGCAATGCATGTTCACCCTGCATTTTGCAGTAGCCGCCAATGGGCAGCCAGCTGATCCGGTATTCCGTACCGTTACTCGTCTTGGCCCATAGCTTTTTCCCCCACCCAACACTGAAGGCCTCAACGGTGATACCCACCGACTTTGCCGCAAGCAGATGGCCCAGTTCATGGAGAAATATGACGAGTCCCAGTCCAATAAGACCGATAATGACGTTTATCATGACTGAAGACTCCTAGAATCCAAAAATAAGTACATAGCCGTAGTAGAAAAATGGTGCTGCAAAGAGGGGAGAGTCAATTGAATCAAGCAATCCGCCCCGGCCCGGTATGATCTGTCCGGAATCCTTGATCGTTGCGGCGCGTTTGAAAGCCGACTCTACCAGATCACCCATTATACCGGCGGCACCGACAATTGCACCAAATACAACGGACCGGAAGATACCGCCGGGAAACAGCGACGGGTACAGCAGTGACGCCACTACCAGAACTGCCGGACTCGTGACAAAGCCGCCGATAAAACCTGCGATCGACTTATTGGGGCTGACGGCCACCGGGGGTGGAGCTCCCGCTTTCCGTGTAAGCGGTCCCAGAAGTCGCCCCACCAGCCAGGCCATGCTGTCGTTCAGGTATACCGCCAGCACAAAAACGATGACCATGACAGACGGCGACGAGAGTCCAAGTATACGAATCGCGTGCCAGGTAAAGAGGCCCGGGTATACCAGGAGAAAAATATGAGTGCTGACGACGTTTATTATCTCGAAGATCTCCCGTTCCCGCCGTTTCAGTACCTGAACTGCCATGATTATGGTGATCATGACGGTCATGGTCATAAGAAGAAGGGCTCCGGGAGTCATGGACGGTCCAAACCGCGGCACCGACAGATGGAGGGAGAGATACCCCACAGCCGGTAAAACCGCCCCCAATGCGGGGATAACTACCTCTTTGCCGGGGTAATCTCTGGTCTGCGGTGGAAAAAAAAACGCCGCCTCGTAGGCGGCTATGGCCGACGCAACTATGACAATCAGGCCGAAAAACGGCAGGCCCTGCTGCGGAAAAGCAACTGCCGAAAGAGAGAGCAGGGGAATACCCAGGAAGAAGACAAGGAGTCGAAGTACGGTGTTGCGTGTCACCGGATACCCCCGTAGTTACGTTTTCTGGACTGAAAATCGCTGATTGCAAGTCGAAGGTCCTCAGCACCCCAGTCCGGCCAGAGGCGGTCACTGAAGTAAAGTTCCGAGTACGCCGACTCCCAGAGCATGAAATTACTGATTCGTCGTTCCCCCCCGGTTCTGATTACGAGGTCGGGGTCGGGAAACTCCGGATGGTCGAGGTGGGCCCGCAGCTGCGTCTCGTCGAATCTTTCGGCGTTGCCGGTCAAGTGTTTGCCGGCCAAGTGGTTGCCGGCCCAACGGTTGACGGCGCGTACGATTTCATCCCGCCCGCCGTAGTTGACGGCCAGGTTAACGGTAATAGCCTCGAACTCCGCCGTTTCGGCCAGGACTACACCGATTTCTTTCTGTACCGCCTTGGGAAGGGCGTCCAGATTACCGCTGTGGCAGACCCGGATCTGGTTGTCGCGGTAAAAACTGTACTGATTTCGAAGATTCCGGGCCACCAGCCCCATGATAAACGAAACCTCTTCTTTGGCCCGCTGCCAGTTTTCCGTGGAAAACGCGTACAGCGATACGACGGAGATTCCCTGCTGGATAGCCTCAAGAACTACCCGTTTGGCTGCTTCAATACCTTCCCGGTGGCCCCGGGTGCGACGAAAGCCCCGTTGAGTGGCCCAGCGGCCGTTTCCGTCCATGATAATTCCGATATGCACGGGTACAGAAGGTGCTGAAGTCTCCATCAGATCTCCAATATCTCGGTCTCCTTAGCGGCCAGAATCTCGTTTATCTGTTCCACATACTGATCGGTCAGCTTCTGAACCTTCTCTTCGGCCCGTTTAAGATCATCTTCGCTGAGGTCGCCGTCCTTTTCGGCCTTCTTGAGCTCGTCGTTTGCATCTCTCCGGATGTTACGTACGGCGACGCGACTCTGTTCGGCGGTGTTTCGCGCCAGTTTTACGATCTCTTTCCTGCGTTCTTCGGTCAACGGAGGGATGTTGATCCTGATTACCTTGCCGTCGTTGTTTGGGTTCAACGACAGCTCCGACGACTGGATAGCCTTTTCAATTTCTCCAAGGAGAGCCTTGTCCCATGGCTGAATCACCACCAGCCGCGACTCGGGAACACTGATGCCCGCCACCTGACTGAGGGGGGTAGGCGTACCGTAGTACTCTACCTTTATCTTGTCGAACAGCGCGGCGGAAGCGCGCCCCGTCCGAAGGGACGCGAGGTCCTCCTCTAACGTGGCGACACTTTTTGTCATCCGGTCTTCGGCATCTTTCAAGATTGGATCCATGGGACACTCCTTGGAAAATTAGAGTTCTTCACCTACGGCGTAGACAACGTAGCCGGTAATGGTCAAGTTGGTACCTGCCGCCTTGCCGACTTCTTTTGTCACCGCAGCAACACTCTTCTTCTCATCCTTCACAAAGCCCTGCTCGGTAAAGCAGATCTCGGCAAAATGTTTTTTCAGTTTGCCCTGTACAATACCTTGCAGCACCTTTTCCGGTTTGTCGAGGTTCTTGGCCTGAACAAGGAAGATATCTTCCTGCTCTTTCCGGTACGCCTCATCGACTGAGTCGGCAGAGAGGTATACCGGGCGAAACGCTACAACATGCAGCGCCAGATCGAAGGCGAAATCCTTGACCTCCTGCTTGTCCAGAGCTGCGGCGTCGTCGGCTTTTACCTTTACGATACCACCCATACGACCGGAATCACCGTGGATGTAGCTCGAGAAAATCTCAGAATCACCCTTTTCGATCGTCGTGAAACGGCGGATGCTCATGTTTTCTTTAATCGTCGAAATAGCGTCCTGGACTTTTGCGTTCAGGGTATCATCAGCCTCCGAAATACCCCGTGCAAGAATGTCGGCGACAATCTCGTTTCCAAGGGCGACAAACGTCTCATTCCGGGCGACGAAGTCAGTCTCACACGCCATTTCCAGGATTGACGCCCGGTTACCGTCGGCGGCGACAAAAATCCGACCTTCGTTGGTTGCCCGACCACTCCGTTTTGCAGCGGCGGCCTTACCCAGTTCCTTCAGAATACGTTCTGCCTTGGCGAAATCGCCGTCGGCTTCCTGCAGAGCTTTTTTGCAGTCCATCATACCGGCCCCGGTCTTCTCCCGGAGCTTCTTTACATCTGCGGCAGTAATTGCCATCTATATTCCTCCTCAAAACGGGCGCCGGATGCCGCCCGTCGATCGTTATATTCAATCAGTCCTGATAAAGAGTCTCTTCGTCGAGGCCCGCTTGCTTCGCAACCGCCTCTTCCGGGGTGGTTTCGTCCTTGGGAAGCTCGGGATCATCACCCGGCTCGTAGTCGGAGTAGTCTTCAGCGGTAAAGCTCTTGTCCTCTTCCGGTTCTTCTTCATCTTCTGTTGCGTCTGCATCACCGGCAGCCATGTCTCCGGCAACGGCAGCCCCGAGTTTTACCGTCTCGATCTCGTCCTCTTCCTCGACCTCGTCATCTTCGACGATATCGTCTACTTCGTCTTCACGGCCTTCGGTGGCTCCTTCGTAGTCTCCCTCGTCATCTTCGTCCTGGAGGTTTTCGATAACTTCAAGTCCGATTTCGTTATCCGCTTCGATAACCGCTTTGGAAATGATCTGCGTAAAGAGCGTAATAGCACGAATGGCATCGTCGTTACCTGGAATGGGGTAGTCGATACCGGTGGGGTCACAGTTGGTATCTACGACGGCGATGATGGGAATACCCAGACGCCGTGCTTCAGCAATAGCGATCGCCTCTTTACGGGTATCTATGATGAAGACTGCTCCGGGGAGTTCCTTCATCTCCTTGATACCACCGAGGTTTTTTTCCAGACGCTGCCGCTCTTTAAGAAGTTGGGAGACCTCTTTCTTGGACAGACTTTCAAACGTCCCGTCAACTTCCATCTTCTCGAGCTTTTTGAGACGCTGCAGTGATCTTTTGATTGTAGAAAAGTTGGTCAGCATACCGCCAAGCCAGCGGTTGTTGACATAGTGCATACCGCAGGACTGGGCTTCCGTTTCAATAGCCTGCTGAGCCTGCTTCTTGGTACCGACAAACAGGATTGACTTACCCTGAATAACGGTGTTCCTGACCAGTTCGTAGGCATCTTTGATGGCAACGATGGTCTTCTGCAGGTCGATAATGTGAATTCCATTCCGTTCCGCAAAGATGAACCGTTTCATCCGCGGATCCCAACGCTTGGTCTGATGCCCAAAATGTACACCTGACTCAAGCAGGTTTTTCATCGTAACTACGGCCACGATTCTCCTCCTCGTGAGCGTTCTGCTCACCCCTTCGCTTTTGTCTCGTCCGTACGGTGAACGTCGGCGTTCGCCCTACGGCGGAAATTTACTTTCATGCCATGACTAAATCTGTGATTATGTTCTTGATACGGAACACGATAGACAGTGTATCGAATACAGAACAGTCAGGCTGAAAGCCTGCTGATCATAGAATAAACGGTATGGATTGGCAAGCCCATGACGGCAGAGTAGGAACCGTCGATCCTGGTTACAAATGCCGCCGCCGTCCCCTGAATGCGGTACGCCCCGGCGACGCCCTGCCATTCGGTGGTCTGGAAATACCAGTCCTCGTCCTTTGGAGAGATATGGGTAAAAGTAACATCGGTCTGGACGGCTGCCTCCAGACGGGCTCCTGACTTTGGATCGGCCATGACCACGGCGGTAACGACCGAGTGGGTCTTCCCCGATAAAAGGCGCACCATTCTACGGGCGTCATCCTGGTCGGCCGGTTTGTCCAGCATCGTCCCGTTTACCGATACGACGGTATCGGCACAGAGGAGAAGCGGCGCGACACCGGTCGACCCCAGGGCACCGGTCGGCCCCAACGCAGCTGCCGGCTCCAGCGCAGCTGCTGCTTCCAGTGCGGCGTCCATCTTGAGACGACTCCGACGCAGACTCGTTTCCCGGGGAATCTCGAATGGAGAAACGCCGGAGGCGGTCAGCGCCTCGGGGTTGATCGAGAGTTCATCGACCTCTAACGACATGATCACCGGTTCAACACCGATCTGCCGCAGCAGTTCCTGCCGCCGGGGACTTGCACTTGCTAAAACAACGGGACGAAACATGATCGGTAACGGTATCAGGGAATGCGGCGAATGGAAAAGAGGAGCCCTCCGGTCTGTGACATCCGTCTCGAAATCTGTTGACTTTTGCCGTTTCAGAAGCTAAGATGCCGACTTCTGGTCACGTAGCTCAGCTGGATAGAGCGCTGCCCTCCGGAGGCAGAGGTCGTGGGTTCGAATCCCCCCGTGATCATCCTTTCGTGCCGGTGGTCTCTTCGCTGTGCACTCCAAAAAGTCGTGTTAAGATGAATATCTCGTGATTGCCACAACCTGGGCGTTGGTATCATGGGCTATATGGAGGTAGCAGAGATGGAAGAGGACCAACAGAGTCAGAGCAACATGACTGCAGCATTTCAACGAGTTGAAGAGTCGTTACTCGGTCTCTCCAGTCGTTTCTGGAACCTCGTCTCCATAACGGGACTGAACGCCGCATTTACCCGCGAAATGGTGGACGGTACCGACGCCAATCGGCAGGCGTTAACGGAGGTACAAGAGGAGCTGGATGAAATCCACCGGCAAGTAATGGCCGTAGTCACTGCCGCCGACCAGTCGGAAGAGGAGATAAAAGAGATAACCAGCACCGTTTCGGCAATGCAGAAGACGCTCCACGGCTTTTCTGAGGCCCTTACCGAAATGGACCAGCGATTTTCCGCTCTCAGACACGCCTTTGAACTGGTGGACGACGCTACCGGCCGCATCGGCGGTACCATCACCGCCATTGAGGATATCGCCGATTTGACGAATCTCCTGGCTCTGAATGCAGCCATAGAGGCCGCCAGAGCGGGGGTACACGGACGGGGTTTCAAAGTTGTAGCCAACGAGGTGAAGCGGCTGGCCGGACAGAGTAACGGCCTGACCGAGGATGCGTCGCTCCGACTTGGTGAACTGCGTCAGCACGTGACGGAGACGGTGAGTAATATCGGCGAATTCGAGACGTTCAAGTCCCGCTTTATGGGGCAGATTACCGAGACGTTGACGGCAATTTCCCGGTCCAACGAGGTGATGTCTGGTGTGGAGGGACATATCCGGGACGTTGCCGAGGCGGTACGGAATCAGCAGTCCCACATAGAGACGGTCCACGGTAATCTGGAGGCCGTCTCCCGTTCAGTGGAAAGTCTGCACCGGGCAAGCCGTCACGTCACGGACAATCTCAACCAGGAACACCAGGTCATTGACCAACTCGGCGCCGACGATACGGCGGTTCGTGACGGCCTGGCCGAGTTGTTCTCCGCTTTGCCGAGGGCCCGCTCGACCGACGGTGCGACCGGTGCGGCCGGTGCGGACGGAGCGTGGAGGGGTAACCAGATTGTGGTCGGCCACGACCTGGCGTATCCGCCGTGGTGCTACCTGGAAAACGGGCGATCCGCCGGCATCAGTATTGATCGGATGAACGACCTGGCTGGAGTGTTAAAAATGAGCGTTGTCTACCACCCCCGGCAGTTTGTAGATCTGTTCAACGACTTTCGAAACGGTCGGGTCCGGGTGCTTCTCAACGTGGGGTGGCCCAATGCGGATATTGAGCGTCTGGGTGTCATAGTCTCCGACGCCTACGCCCATTTTGAGCCGGTGGTGTTCGTCGTTGAAGGCGCTGAAGGCGACGGGGCTGATTTCCCCATCTCGCCGGAGCACTTTCGGGGCGGGAAAATTGCCTCTCAGACCGGCAGCTACGCCGGGGAGAGTATCAGCCGCTACAGCCCACAGAACATTCTGGTTGAAAACGACATTCAGGGTATTGCCAAGGTAGTCTGGGGGCGTGCGGACGGTATTGTGACCGACAGATCGGTGGGCGCCTACCTGTCAAACCGTTTTTTCCACGACACCATCGTTCCCGCTACCGATCCGGTCCA
>JBAYPC010000030.1:0-12899 GCA_041677905.1 Alkalispirochaeta sp.
CGATGGCGGCCCACACACTGCATCGCCGGGGAGAAACGGGCAGGACCCTTGTATTTTCCCGGAGCCCCCGACAACTGCCCCTTTTTGTCGATTTTTTTGTTCAGGATCAGGATACCTGGGAGGAGATCACCGGCCGCAGCACCGTTGAAGTCCTGGTCGACGGAGAGTGGACTGTGTGGAGTGACGGCGTCGCAGAGCGGATGTATAGCGGGGCGGTGTATCGCTTCAGGATTACCGCCGTCGGCTACGACACCAAGAGTTTCAGCCTCTTGATTCGGGAGGACCAGCAGACGCTGTACCTCAACCCGCGACTGAAAAAACTGGACAAGTAGAAAACAAAGGAGCAGAGTGGTGAGCACCGGTTTACGGAGAGTGATTGTTGTTGTTCTTGGACTTCTGGCGGGCGTGACGGCGTGGCCCCTTCTGGAGCTGCTGCTCCTCTTTCAGGAGTCATTTCCCGGCTATTTTCTGTTCAGTCTGGCCCAGGGAGCGCTGTTTGGAGTCGTGTTGGGCCTTTTCTTCGGCAGCGGAGAGGGCCTGACCTCCAAAGACGGGGGAAAACTCGTTCGCGGTGCAATGACCGGCGCCCTGGTTGGACTCGCCGGCGGCATGATCGGCTTTACCGCAGGCCAGGGAGTGCTCTTTTTCATCATTCAGCGTACGTCCCGGAGTTTTGCCGTTCCCCTGGCCCGCGCCGTAGGGTGGGCAATACTTGGACTTTCCGTGGGAATGGCTGAAGGAATCAGGGCAAAAAGCGGGAAAAAAAGCGCTTTCGGAGCGTTGGGGGGCGTGCTTGGCGGGCTTCTTGGGGGTATAGCCATCGAGTATCTCAGAGGCCGTTTTCCGGGAATGCTCTACGGACGGCTGGTCGGGTTTCTCCTCTTCGGCGGCCTGATTGGGGTCTTTTACGCCCTTCTGGAGCGGCGCTTTTCCTTTGGGGTTCTGCGCCTGCTCAACGGTACACTCCGGGGGAAAGAGTACAGTTTTTCCCAGAGCCGCATCTCAGTCGGCAGTGATCCAAAAAACGACATCGTCTTGAAAGGGTATGACAACGTCCGGTCCCGTCACGCCCTCTTCCGGGTGAAACGTCGGGACGTCTACCTGTCGGCGGTCGGCGAAGACCCGACGCTGTTGGTAAATGAGGAACCGGTCACCGGAGGGCTGCTGTTGAAATACGAAGATGTCGTTCAGGTGGGCAGCGCAAAGATGTTCTTCAAGGGAGAGACGTGATGAACCGAAACAGCTTTACCGTATGTCTAACGATACTACTGGCGGTCCTTGGTACCGTTTCGGCCTTTGCGCAGACGGTGACCATTGCCCAGGTGGATGCGTCGCCCCTGCTCCTGAGCCAGACGGTGGACCTCTACGTGAGCGTGACCGATGGTGAGGGGAATCCGATAGCCCGAATTGCCCCGAAGAACTTCTCGGTATTTGAATCGTCCGATGGAGAGGATTTTGTCCCGGTGTCGAAGGTCACCTCGGTGGTGGAAAGTCCCCATAAGAAAGAAGGGATCCAGATTCTGCTGCTGGTTGATAACTCGGGCAGTATGTACGACACCCTCTGGGGAAAACCTACCGACGATACCGAGTTAATGCGTACCACCTACGCCCGTAACGCCATACGCACGTTCATAGGCGCCTCGTTTAACCCTGAAGATCGGATAGCCCTTGCCTCTTTCAACACGTCCGTCACGGTTCACGACGAAAACATAGCCGATCCGGCCGCCTTAAACGGAATACTGAAAGAAATCCGGCGACCTGAACAGAAAGAGGCGTATACCGAGCTGTACCACGCGTTGGTGGAATCGGTGGAACCGGTTGGGAGCAGACAGGGCCGGCGAGTGGTCGTGGTTCTTTCAGACGGCGAGAACTACCCTTACTACACCCACGCCAAAGAGGCGCATCCGAAATACGGAACGACCCTCAGCACCCCTGAAGACGTTGTGGACAGCTATCAGCGGGACGGAGTCACCCTTTACGCCATCAACTTTGGACCGGAACGGGACCGAAACCTTGGAAATATCGCCCTTCAGACCGGCGGGAACGTGTACGACGCCCGAAACGAGGCGGAACTTGCGGGAATCTACCGCGACATTCGCCGCAAAATCGACGGGGAATACCGGGTCAGCTATCGGGCCGGAATGTTTGCCTCAGACCGGACCTTTGTAAAGGTGGCGCTTCGCGGCGTTCGGGGCGCTCGCATGAAAGGCGAGGCAACCCGGTTTTATTACAGCTCGACCATGTTTGGTATTCCTGTTGATCCCTTTCCCTACTGGATCCTCCTGATGATCCCCGGGGCTATCGTGATTTGGTTCCTGCTGCTGGTGATCCGTTACCGGAAATTCCACGAACGGGCAGCTCTTCAGGTGCTTCAGACCGGTTACGGCACCAAGGTCAGTTCCAACACCGTCGTTCTGACCCAGGAAAAGACCGTTATCGGTGGTGGTGAACGCGCCGACTTGACCATTTCCGGACGGGGGGCTCCCCGGGAAGAAGAGGTGACCATCGTCTTTGACGAGAAAGGGAAAAGCGGCGAAGGCGGAAGCTATACAATTGTCGGCGGTGGTCCGGGGATCACGGTGAACAACCAGCCGGTGACCGGAAAGCGCCGTCTCTCCGGCGGCGATGTGGTGAATATCCACGGGACGACCATCGTCTTTGAAGAACCTGACGGGAAGGCGTAGCGGGGAGGTCCTCACCTTGGCGCCCTTCCTTTCTAAATCTAAAAATTTATGTTGAACTGACGTTCTGCCTGGACGGGGCCCGGCCTGCCGGGCCCCGCACGCTCACCCCACCGGGCCGGACCGGATCGGCGGGGTATCAATAGTCAAAATTCTTGTGGCAAGATTCTGTCGGTCCGTTAAGGACGGTGCGTTCTCTAACACATCCTTGGCGTGCCACGACAGAATTGCAGGGGGATGCCATCGCGATTAGATTAACGAACTGATAGTTGCAAGAATTGCGCCGTCTCAGCGTCGTGGAGAGCCAGTGTGGCCCACTGGTCCAGCTCATTCTCGTTCATATAAAACCCTACCGAAGGTAAACGATGTGGTGATCTTCGTTATCCTTTCTTGATCTACGCCCATATTCTGTCCTCGACCCATTATAGCAGATTTCTCCGGTTTCGGAAAAACAGAACCTCCATGACCGCTTCCGGGGGAACGGTACGTCTGACTCTGGATATCAAGGCGACCCACCCGGGATAACGTACTCAAATTACTGAACTTAAATTGAACAACGGATATTACAGTCGGTCTGTACGGAACAACCGTAACCCAAACAGTGATACCATCGGGTGGAAGTGCTTGTCATTTTCAAAAACGAGCAGCTCAAGATTGATCGCATTCTGTGCAATTATCAAGTCGGGAATACCTACATGGTGAAAACCGTTAGCAAGGTTCTTGGTTTGCATCTCAAAGATCTTTTCCCAATCAATCTGAAGGTCAACACGTTCTATAGACAGGAGAATATCTTTTAGTTTCTGTTCATTCTTATGATTTACAGAGGGAATCAGCTCGGCCAGAACAAGATCGTTGGTCACAATTCGCCCATTTTCGATGAGGTTAATCATGGGTTTGGCAATATCGTCCCCGCGAAAGAATTCGATCCAGATCGATGTATCGACAAGAACCTTGCTCATCGGTCTCTCAGGCTATTCAGATCAATCTCAAGATCAAACGCTCCAAAGTACTCCTTGAGTCCCTTGATTTTTTCAGTGCGTATCAGATTGACCAGGGCCGTCGTGATGACCTTCGTCTTCGTTTTGATGTTTGTCAGCTTCATTGCCTCGTTGATCAAATCCTCGGGAATGTCGAGTGTAGTTCTCATGACGTCCTCCGTGCATAAAGAATATCGCTATTTATATGTCTTTACAAGAAGAATTATATGCGACTGTGAAAGTATTTATATGTTTAATCTGCCATAAGACGTGTTCAACAACCCCGCAGAACCCTTGGGATTGCCGTGCTTGGATGATATGATCCATATCCATGAACTGGATAGGATTCTGATGGAGAAATACTATCCTCCGATTAAGCGGGCACTGGAAAAAACGGAATATCCCTATTCTGCGGAGGAGTTCGCGGGAATGATCCCTGGTCTCACGATCCAACCATCCGTACTTATCCCGGCACAGGATACGTACTTTCATATCACCCTTGAAGCGGAGGCAGATGTCGACGCCTTTATCGCATTGGCGGAGCGGTATTTCGGTGCTTCATGACAACCGGCGGATATACAGGAATCTCACCATGTAATATGGTACCTCATATTGGTTGCAACAATTTATAGATATTGATAAAATACCGCAATGGATTTTGAGCAGCTCGTCACGATTGCCGCTGATCTTCACTGTTTTTCTCCAGGGATGGTTACAGCCGGAGAGAAGCTTGATCAAGTTCGCGTGCAGCTGAGCCGGTGGGTACGGACCGGCCGGGTAATTCGTATTCACAAAGGTTGGTACACCTTAAGAGAGCCCTACCGACGGGTTCGCATCGATTTGCACGTGATCGCATGTACTATCAAGGCGGGAACGTACGTCAGCCTTGAATCGGCGCTGGAGTTTCACGGGGTCATTCCGGAGTATGTCCCGGAAACAACGTGCGTAACCACCGGCCGCCCGGTAACGGTCCACACGCCCTTCGGCAGGATTCGATATCGCCACAGCAAGGACGATGGGTTCTTTGGTTATTCCCGCCATGAAGCGGGTGTACAGCATGCGCATATCGCGACGCCGGAAAAAGCACTGTTGGATCTCCTGTACCTGACCCCGGGCAGCGAGGATGCCGCTTACCTTTCCGAACTCCGCCTTCAGAATATGGAACAGTTCGATCTTGACGAGATGCGCCGAATGGCGGAACGGTTCCGATCGCCCCGTCTGGTACGTTCGGCGCTGTTGCTGGGCGAGCTGATTGGGACAGGAGAAATCTGGGTATGAAAGAGTATCTCCGGGAACGTGTTGACCAGAGCAAGAACGCCGCCGAAGCGCGGCTCATCGTACGGGAATACCTCCAGGCGCGTGTACTGGAAGCACTTCAGCGGGCGGGAGCGTTTGGAACGTGGGCGTTTCTCGGCGGAACGGCGCTCCGTTTTCTGTATCAGTTGCCGCGTTTTTCCGAGGATCTGGATTTTTCGCGAATGAGCGTCCCCGAATCACAAGATCACACGGAAGGGGACTTCCTCCGTTATATGGACGGGATTCGAAAGACTTTCCAGGCCGAAGTATATGAGGTCGATATCCGTCCCCGTCCGCAAGCAGTTGTTCAATCTGCTTTCATCGGGTTTCCGGGGTTGCTGTACGAGCTTGGTCTTTCTCCTCACGTGAACCAGAAGATATCCATCAAGGTGGAGGTAGACACCAACCCCCCGGCCCACGCCAAAACAGAGCGGTCGATTCGCCGTAACCACGTGCTGCTCAACCTCTTCCACTACGACAAAGGGAGTCTCTTTTCCGGGAAACTTCATGCGTTGATCCATAGACCGTACGTCAAAGGGAGGGACGTCTACGATCTGGTGTGGTATCTGAGTGACAGGACCTGGCCGGCGCCGAATCTGCCGCTGCTCCAAGCGTCCCTTGCTCAGACCGGAATGGGCCTGTCTGATACGGCCGTCGGCCGGTGGCGGACGCTGGTGGCCGAGAGAATTACCGCAATGGACTGGGATCGGGTGGTTGCAGATGTTGCACCGTTTCTCGAACACTCCGAGGAGATTGAGCTTCTCACCCGGGATAACGTACTCAATTTATTGAATTGAACTGACGTTCTGCCTGGACCGGGGTCCGGCGTGCCGGACCCCGCGCTCTCAGCCCACCGGGCCGGACCGGGAGGTCTGTAAACGGAAAAGGGACCTCAACGATATCGCCGACGTTATAGCTGATCATCGAGTTCGTCGTTCCACTCGGTCAGTGTCGCCGAGACGGCACGGTTCCATTGGGGGTCAATCGTCGTCACTTTCTGCAGAACAGCTTCACCCTCACGTACTTCAAAACTGATTACGTCTCCCGCTGAGATATTCAGAGAATCCCGTACGCGTTTTGGAATTGTTGTCTGCCCTTTTGAGGTAATCCTTGATGTAAGCATTTCCATATACTTTACCTTCTTACCTTATTCGACAGTGACAGGAGCTAAATCACAAGCCAGATGGTAACCGGCTGATGTCGCCGGTTTACGACAGAGCGCGCCGCGACACTTTGTAACGATCGGGAAGGGTGTCTCCCTGCATGTATGGGTGACACTGGGCAGAACGCTTGCGTTCAAAATAAAAATTCTGCAAAGAGTACCTACACACGCGTTATAATACGAACATAATTCCGTTGACGGGGCGGTATCGATGTTATAATATTAACATCATCTACAATTTTTGGAGGGAACATGGCAGATAATCAGGGAAGCGCGTTGGGTATGATCGAGTGTCGTGGTTTTGCGGCGATGGTAGAAGCCGCTGATGCGATGGTAAAAGCGGCAAAAGTGGACCTGCACGGCTATGAGAAAACCGGTGGTGGGTATGTGACTGCGATCATCCGGGGCGATGTGGCTGCAGTTCGGGCGGCGCTGGACGCCGGGTCCCGTGCAGCCGAGCAGGTTGGTGAGGTCATTTCGGTCCATATCATTCCGCGACCCCACAGCAATGTCGACAGCGCGCTTCCGCTGGGTGGTGCCGCGGGTGGCAGCGGTCCGGCAAAAAAGTGATTCGGTATTGATCGATGAACAATATCGAATTACGAACGTACGTGTATCTCGACTCGCTTCAACTACAGATGGCGTCGTATCTTGCTACCGTTTCCAAAGGGTATTTTCCGGTTGCAGAAGAGGCGTGCACTATTCTGGAAATTTCGCCGGGTATCGAGATAAACAGGCTGACCGATATTGCCCTGAAAGCGACCAATGTTCGTCCGGGGATTCAGATTGTGGAGCGGCTGTTTGGTCTGTTGGAAGTGCACTCGTCGGACCAGGCGGATGCCCGGCAGGCGGGGCAGGCTATTCTCGACAACCTTGGTCTGACCGAGCAGGATCGGATGAAACCGGCGATCAAGACGAGTCAGTTGATCAAGAATCTCTCGGACTATCACGCCCAGATGATCAACAAGGTCCGATACGGGAATATGGTCCTCCGGGGGGACACCCTCTATGTACTGGAGTTACAACCGGCGGGCTACGCCTACTACGCGGCCAATGAAGCGGAGAAAGCGTCCCGGATCAACATAATCAACGTCACCGGATTTGGTAGTTTTGGACGGGTGTACATTGCCGGAGATGAGGCTGAAGTCCTGGTGAGTAAAGAGATCGTTGAGGAACGTCTGGCCCAACTGGACGGACGCTCGTCCTCCGGCCAAAAGGAGTAGTTTGTGATCCTCGGACGGGTTGTCGGAACGGTTGTTGCTGCAAACAAGGACGTTCGACTGGAAGGTGTGGCGTCACTAATTGTCGAGATGATAGACCCCCGGTCGTGTAAGGGCACCGGGGCGCATCTGGTTGCCCTGGATGCGGTCGGGGCCGGGGTGGGTGAGGTCGTTATGTGTGTCAGTGGATCCAGTTCTCGAATGACCGCTGTGACCGACGGCCGTCCCGTTGACGCCACGATTACCGCTATCGTAGACATGGTCGATTTCGACAGAAACGTGGTCTACCGAAAGGATGGTTCCTGACGATGGTGTTTGCCAGAGTGCGAGGGACCGTCGTCACGACGACAAATGAAGATCGAATACCCGGGGGAAGATATCTGGTCGTCTCTCTTTCCTCATCCGACGGGACCAAAGAGGGAGCGTCGCTCGTGGCGCTTGATCTCGTACAGGCCGATTTTGGCCAACTGGTGCTGGTCTCTCAGGGTTCTTCATGTCGTCAGACGGAATACACAAAAAATACGGCGGTGGACGCGGTGATCGTCGGCATTGTTGATACGGTGCACACCGAAACTGGCGTTGCCCCGGAAGTTGGTGCACATGCGGAATGACGACATCGAAATCCTTGGGATGATTGAGTTTTCCGATACGGCGTCGGCAGTCTCTGCGCTTGATACGATGGTCAAGGCGGCACCGATCGAGGTGTTACGAATTTTGCAGGTAAACCCCGGAAAGACGGTACTCTTCATCGGTGGAGATGTCGCCTCCGTTGAGCTTGCGCTTCAGGCCGGTGAACGGGTCGGGGACGGCAAACCCGTTGACCAGGGTTCGTCGTCATCGACATTGATCGGAACGACGTTTCTGCCGAATGTTCACCCGTCTGTGTCAGCGGCACTTCGCGGACGAAGCGTAGATTCGAGGGATGTCTCGTCCCTTGGGGTTGTGGACGGATCTTCAATTACGGGAATTGTCTTTGCCGCCGACGCTGCGGCAAAAGACGCAGACGTTGTCGTGATGGAGCTTCGAATGGGGGACTCCATGGGGGGACGAGCGTCCATGCGTCTCACCGGTGAGCTGTATGAGCTTGAATCGGCGATGGAGGTAGCAAAGAGCTATCTTGTTGAGCGTGGACAACTTATATCTGCAGTGGTGATTGCAAACCCCCATGATGATGTACTAACGACCCTTGAAAATTGGAGCGGTATAAACAATGACAGGTGATCGCGATCAGATTCGAGCTCTTGTGGAACGTGTGGTCGAGAGGATCGATACAGGGACTCCTGTTGAGTCGTCTCCGTTCTCCGGTGTCTATTCGGATATCAACGCTGCGGTGTACCAGGCGCAGCAGGCGTTTAGGCGTCTTTCTGAAACGCCGTTTTCCGTTCGAGAGACGATGGTCGCTGAGATGCGGCGAATTATACTGGAAAATGCTGAGCGCCTTTCCCGTCTTGCTGTTGAAGAGACCGGTATGGGCCGGGTTGCCGACAAGATCGTCAAGAACACGCTTGCCGCTGAGGCAACGCCCGGTACGGAAGACCTGCAGCCGGTGGCTGCGACCAACGATCACGGCCTGATGATCACGGAACGCGCTCCCTACGGCGTGATCGGGGCCATTACCCCGAGTACAAACCCCACCGAGTCCATCATCAACAACGGAATTGGTATGGTTGCAGCGGGAAATACCGTTGTTTTTCATGGACATCCTGCAGCGAAAAACGTATCCGCCCTTACGGTCAGCCTGCTGAACGACGCAATTCAGAAGGCCGGCGGACCGGAGAATGTAATCACCACCGTTTCCGATCCGACGATCGAATCTGCCGGTGAGATGATGGACCATCCTCTTGTTTCACTTCTGGTGGTCACCGGAGGACCCGGTGTTGTTCGTGCGGCGATGCAGCGGCGGAAAAAGGTGATCGCGGCGGGTCCTGGAAACCCGCCGGCAGTGGTCGACGAAACGGCGGACATCGAAAAAGCGGCGCGGGACATAGTCTATGGTGCCGGGCTGGACAACAACATCATCTGTATCGACGAAAAAGAGGTTCTGGCGGTTGATTCAATTGCCGACGAACTCAAGCGTGCCATGGTGCGGCACGGGGCATACGAGCTGGATGCATTTCAGACTGAACGGCTGACGAAGGCGGTGATCGCCGATCCCGGGCGGAAGGGTCATGAAGGCGCTGCCAACAAGCAGTTTGTCGGAAAAGATGCGAGCTACATCGCCGACAAGGTTCTTAACCTGCAGATTCCCCCGGAGACCAAGGTGCTTCTCTGTGAGGTCGATCGGTCACATCCGCTGATCTGGACCGAGCAGCTTATGCCGGTGCTGCCTCTGGCACGGTTCTCCACCGCCGATGAGGCAATTACCTTTGCCGCCGAATGCGAACACGGCTTCCGACACACCGCAAGCATCCATTCAAAGAACATCGAGCGGCTCTCCCGGATGTCCCGGTTGATGAACTGTTCGCTCTTTGTGAAGAACGGATCCAACTACAACGGAATGGCCGCAGGGGGACCGGGCTTTACATCGTACACGATAGCCAGTCCTACCGGAGAGGGCTTCACCACGGCCCGGACCTTTACTCGGGAACGGCGATGTTCACTCATCGGGTATTTTGGAATTGTGTGAGGTGACGGCGTGAAACTGGGTTTGGTTACCGGATCAGTTGTCTGTTCTCCCCTTGAAAAGTCCCTGAGGGGCGAACGGCTCCTTCTTGTACAGCCGTTGGACAAGGACCACAATCCGGCCGGGGAAGTGGTGGTTGCCTGTGATACCGTGCAGGCCGGTCCTGGAGACGTTGTGCTGTGGGAAGGAGGGCGTGAAGCGGCCATGGCCCTCCGCCATTCTTTTAACCTTGCCGATGCCGCCGTCATTTCAATCGTCGACGCGGTGAACCGCGAGGATGGTGCGTCCCTGGAGGGTGGGTTGTGACGCTGTGTGATGTGGTGGGAACGGTGGTGGGAACCCAACACCACCCCGTTCTGGACGGCCGGAAAGTGCTGGTGTGCCTTCCCGTTGATCCGCGGAGCGGACGACGTATTTCGACGAAAGAGATAGTCGCCGTCGACACCGTTCAGGCCGGCATTGGAGATCGGGTACTGGTGTGCGACGAGGGAAACGCAGCGCGACTGGTCCTCGGCGATAAAACCGCACCGGTCCGAACCCTTGTGGTTGCCGTTGTGGACCAGATTGATTTGAGCGAGACATGAACTACAGGCGGTACGATATGGAACATGCGGCGGATATAAACAGGCGTGACACGGTTCACCGGGTAGCCTTGGGTTCTGATCACGGCGGATACGTCGGTAAAGAAGTGCTGAAACGGTATCTGGAGCTTGGGGGGTACCGGATTGTCGACGTCGGGACCTTTTCAGAAGAGAGTGTCGATTATCCCGATTACGCTGTGCTGGTGGCGCGGGCCGTTGCCGACGAGTCTGTTGACCGGGGAATCATGATCGACGGCGCCGGGATCGGTTCGGCTATGGTCTGTAACAAAGTGCGTGGTATCCGTGCGGCGATGTGCTATGACAGAAAAACGATTATAAACTCACGAGAGCATAACAACGCCAACGTTCTCACCCTGGGAGGCCCCCTGCACGGTCCTGACGAGCTGTGTGAACTCGCCGAACTATGGCTGAAGACGCGGTTTGAAGGTGGGCGCCACTGGCGGCGGATCAACAAGATGATGGCGGTAGAACGGGGAATACGTTCGCCTATGGGAGAGAAATAATGGACCGGAAAGAACTGGTTGAACAGATAACTGACGAGATCATGCGCCGACTGGACGGTACCGGGGCGGGGCAGACGGCCGGGACGGTGACGAGTGGTTCGGTTCCGGCATCGGCGACCGTCGATGCAGACGTACCGATGCTGGGGTCTGAGGTGGCCCGGTACATAGACCACACCCTTCTGAAACCGGAGGCAACGGCGGAACAGCACGACACCCTGTGTGATGAGGCTATCGAACACGGGTTTTACAGTGTCTGCGTCAACTCGAGCTGGGTCTCCCATTGCGCAAAGAAGTTGCAGGGGACATCGGTGAAGGTGTGTGCGGTAGTCGGGTTTCCCCTTGGGGCGATGTCCGGACGGGCAAAGAACTTTGAGACCCGCCACGCTATCGAAGACGGGGCTCGTGAAATAGACATGGTCATAAACGTAGGGGCCCTCCGGTCGGGGGACCTTAAACGGGTGGAAGACGATATACGGTGGGTACGCCGGGCATGTGGCCGAAACGTTGTGATGAAGGTGATCATTGAAACGGCACTTCTTGCTGACGAGGAAAAGGTGATCGCCTGCCAGATTGCGAAAAAGGCGGGTGCCGACTTTGTAAAAACGTCCACCGGTTTTTCGCACCACGGGGCGACGGCACACGATGTTGCGCTTATGCGCCGCACGGTGGGACCGAAGCTCGGCGTAAAAGCAGCCGGCGGGGTCAGGTCCCTTCAGGACGCTATTGAGATGATCAAGGCCGGGGCAACCCGGCTGGGAACGAGCAGCGGCGTCAAGATCATTCAGGGTGACACGGTAGACGGTGGTTATTGATCCGGTGGCTTCTGATCTTTTGCTTCTGGGCGTATTATGAAAAAGGCCGACCGAAAACAGACTATTGTAGAACTTCTGCAGCGGGAAAACGGTCTCCCCGTGCGGGTAATTGCTGAAAAACTCAAGGTCTCTCACATGACGGTCCGGCGGGATGTAGAAGAGCTGGTCGCAGATGATCTTGTCCGTAATATCCACGGGGGGGTGATTTTGAGCCCTCGGCTAACGGGAGGTCATAGCGCCGGTGGGCAGGTGAACGGGCCGGTGGAAAGTCCCTATTCCCTCCACACTGCGGGGACCAAACAGCCTGAGGAAAAGCGGGTCATCGGCCTGCGCGCTGTCGAGCTTATTGAAGACGGTGATACTTTGATCATCGACAGTGGTTCGACCACGGAGTTTCTGGCGATGCACCTGCCGGAGGACAAAAACCTGACCGTTCTCTCCTATGCCCTGAACATCATTACCCAGACGGTGAAAATGGAGCGGGTTCGATCGGTCTTTGCCGGTGGTGTTCTGCACCAGAACACGTTGATGTTTGAGAGTCCCGAGGGACTGGCTCTTATCAGGCGGTTCAGGGCGGCAAAGGCGTTTATCTCGGCGGCGGGGGTTTCTCTTGATCTTGGGGTTACCTGTATGAACGCCTATGAGCGGGAGAGCAAGGAGGCGGCTATTGAGTCTGCAGCGGAGCGGATTCTGCTTGTGGACTCGACGAAGTTCGGGGTGATCCGGTCTGAGTACTTTGCCGATGTTGACCGGTTTGACACGGTGGTGAGCGACAGCGGTCTGGACGGCCGTATGAAGGCGGCTCTTCAGGAGCGGGGTATTCGGGTTATTCTGGCATAGACGGGGTGCCGGGCGTAAAAAAAAGCCACCCCGCGGCAGGCGGAGTGGCTTACGTTATGAAAACGTCCGGTAAACTGAGGTGTCAGGCTCAGTCTTCTGGGACGAACTCGGGCAGTGTGCCGGTTGTGGCGTACTGTCCTGCGATATACCCGTGGGCTACACAGTCTGAAACGGCGTTTGAAC
>JBAYPC010000031.1:0-12893 GCA_041677905.1 Alkalispirochaeta sp.
CAGTGGGAGCACGTGCTGAATGATATACACTATGTTTTGTTAAGGAGAAAATCACATGCCGATGACAGCTGAACGCAAGCGCGAGGTTATCGCGGAGTTTGGCCAAAACGATAAGGACACCGGTCGTCCGGAAGTCCAGATCGCACTGCTGACCAAGAGAATAACTGAACTCACAGAGCACTTGAAAATCAACAAGAAGGATCACCACAGCCGCCGCGGCCTGCTGAAAATGGTCGGGCAGCGCCGTCGCCACCTGCGGTACCTTAAACGGACCGATATTGAGCGGTACCGCGCCGTTTTGGCTCAGCTTGGTCTGCGCAAGTAGTTTACGATCTGCGCCGGACCGGGCTGGTTGCCCGGTTCGCCGGTGCAACAGACATTTCAGCGAGGTACAATCAAAAAATGCATACAGTTAAGATGAAGATCGGTAGCCAGGAGCTTATCCTGGAGACCGGTCGTATGGCCAAACAGGCCAATGGCGCGGTTTTTGCGACCTACGGCGGTTCCGCTGTACTGGCGACGGCGACCGCATCTGAAGATCCCCGGGAAGGGCTCGATTTTATTCCCCTCCAAGTAGAGTACAACGAAAAATACTACGCTGCGGGTAAGATCCCAGGCGGTTTTCTCAAACGGGAAGGGCGTCCAAAAGACAAGGAAGTCCTCGTCTGCCGTCTCATCGACCGCCCTCTCCGGCCGCTTTTTTTCAAGGAATTCATGCGGGAACTCCAGATCGTTCCCACCGTACTGTCGACGGATCAGATCAACCCGCCGGACGTCATTGCCATGGTCGCCGCCAGTACGGCCGTTCATATAAGTGACATACCCTTTGATGGGCCTGTCGGTGCGGTTCGCGTCTGTTCGGTAGAAGGGGAGTTGATAATAAACCCCACATTTGACCAGATTTCCGCCTCAGAACTGGAGATTATCGTCGCCGGGACCAAAGACGGAATAACCATGGTCGAAGGCGGAGCGTCAGAAGTATCTGAAGATCTTATGATCGCCGCTATTGATAAGGCTCGGGACGTTATTCTCGAAATCTGTCGCGTTCAGGACGAACTTCGCGAAGCAGCCGGCAAGGAAAAACTGCCCCTGATCGAAGACGCCCGAACATTGGCCATTGCCGATGAGCTGCGCTCATTTGCCCATCCAAAACTGGCGGAGGCGTGTTTCGTCAAGGGTAAATTTGCCCGGCATGCCGCCATTAAAGCGGTCAAGAAAGAAGCTCTGGAACACTTTGCAGAGCAACTCCCTGAAGAAGAAGACACCGCTCTGGCACGGTCCGTTCTCGGTGATATGGAACAGGAGATAGTGCGAGAGTCCATCCTGGACAGGCACCTCAGGACCGATGGGCGCGATCTTGAAGGCATCCGGCCTATAACGTGCGAAATCGACGTGTTGCCGCGAACCCACGGCAGCGCCCTGTTTACCCGGGGTGAAACACAGGCACTCGCCGTAATTACATTGGGCACCATGTACGATGAGCAGATTATGGATGACATCGACGGAGACCGTCGTGAACGGTTCATGCTGCACTACAACTTTCCGCCCTTTTCGGTTGGTGAGACGGGCCGCATGGGCACCGGTCGCCGCGAAATAGGCCATGGTCATCTGGCCCATCGCGCTCTGGAAGCGGTTATTCCGAGTAAAGATGCCTTTCCGTATACCCTGCGCCTCGTTTCCGAAGTCCTTGAGTCCAACGGGTCGTCCTCTATGGCCACTGTCTGTGCCGGATCCCTGGCGATGATGGCCGCGGGGATACCCACCCGTAAACCCGTCGCGGGTATCGCTATGGGACTTGTAACCGACGGTGAACGGACTGCCGTACTCAGTGATATTCTTGGTGAAGAAGATCACCTTGGTGATATGGACTTCAAAGTAACCGGTACCGCCGATGGTATTACCGCGTTCCAGATGGACATTAAAGTCAAAAACGTCTCTCGAGAGGTAATGTCCACCGCCCTGGATCAGGCGCGCCGCGGACGTCTTCATATTCTCGACAAAATGGCCGAAGCGATCAGCGCTCCTCAAGCAGAACTTTCAGAGAACGCACCGCGTATCATCTCCTTTACCGTTGACCCCGATGAAATCGGACTTCTTATCGGAAGCGGAGGGAAGACAGTCAAGGCTATTTCAGAGAAGTTCGGCGTTCAGGTGAACTTTGAAGACAACGGAACGGTGACGATATACTCCAAAGATAAGGCCGCCGCAGACGATGCCAAAGCCAGCTTTCTGCAGCTGATGGAAGACCCGGAGATCGGCGCCGTCTATCCAGGGGTAGTAAAACGGATCGTAGATTTTGGAGCGTTTATCGAGTTTCTACCGGGGCGGGAGGGTCTGTGCCATATCAGTAAAATGGCACCCCAGCGGATTAACTCTGTTGAAGACGTTCTGTCCATGGGCGAAGAAGTCAACGTCAAGATTATCGAGATTGACAAGATGGGGCGAGTTAACTTGAGTCTCATCTATGAAGGTATGAACGACCCCCAGGAACGGGGTGGGGACCGTGATCGTGGCGGAGAACGTCGTGACAATCGTGGACGACGCGACGGCGGTCATGACCGTGGCGGACGCCGATAAAAAGACAGCTGTGGTGCCCGTACTCGGGCACCAGAAGCTTATACCAACCTATGCTTCCAGTGGGTCTGCGGGCGCGGACCTTCGGGCGGCACTCGACGAGGCGGTCGATCTCCCTCCGGGAGAACGCCTTGTCGTTCCCACAGGGATACGAATCGAACTTCCTGCCGGTATGGAGGGTCAGGTACGCCCCCGTTCGGGACTGGCGGTACGGCACGGACTGACGGTGCTGAACGCGCCGGGAACTATCGACAGTGACTACCGAGGTGAAATTCAGGTCCCCCTCGTCAACCTTGGTTCACAAACGGTAACGATACAACCGGGAATGCGCATTGCCCAACTGGTAATCGCCCCTTATATCCAGGCAATCTTCCGGCAAACCGATCACCTCTCCACCACCGAACGTGGCTCCGCCGGATTTGGGTCAACCGGCACCGGGTAGGGCGCCTATGGTTCGGACCGACAGAACCGCACCCACCCGCATCATGAACCCTCTGATGTTCCGCTATGTGGGCGGTGAATTTTTGCTCTCATTTCTGGTGGCCTTTGCCTTTTTCTTCTTTATGTTCTTCATAAACCAGTTGCTTCTACTGGCCGAGGATATTCTGCAGAAAGATGTACCCTTTTCAGCGGTTGTTCGACTTATTGTTTACTCTGTCCCGTCCATTATCGCCCTGTCCGTTCCCTTTGCCACCCTTGTAGGGTCTTTGATGGCGGTAGGGCGGCTTTCCGGGGACAATGAGATTGTGGCGTTCCGTGCAGCTGGTTTCCCCTTAACCCGTCTTTTTTCTCCGGTTCTCGTTCTTGCTGTTCTCCTGTCGATAACGTCGTTCCTGATCAACGATGTTCTTCTCCCTTTGGGAACGTTGAACTTTGGACGCCTCTACCGGGAACTTCTGTACGCAAACCCCGCCCTTGAACTGGAACCATACACCGTAAAACGGTATCAGGAAGACACTTTGATTACCGGTGCAGTCGGCCCCGGCCAGGTGGATCAGTTCGTTATTATCGACACCGACGCCCAGGGGAACCGCCGGCTTATCACCGCCGAAAGAGCCGAACTACTTCAAGAGGGAGACCCGAATACCATCGGGCTGTCTCTGTCTGGAGTGACGTCGATATCTGCGGTCAGCAAAAACGACTACAACTACAGCATGGCGGGGACTATGCGGTACAACATCCTGCTCCAGGATATAACTGTGGCAATTCGATCACCGGGCCCTCGAGAGATGAGTGCCCGGGATGTACTGGAAGAAATACGCTACAAGGAAGAAGCGTTGAGCCTCCGGACATCGGAGTGGCGTGGCGAACTGGCTCTCCGAAAAGCCGAAAGTCAGACCGCCTGGATGGACTATCTGCGGGGCTCTCTCGACATCGACGTACCGCAGAGAATATCTCAAGATACCGTCAGGATAACGAAGCAGAAACCGTTTGACCGTTCCCTTCAGGTTCACCGTCTGGAGTACCACAAAAAATACAGTATTCCCTTTGCAGCGGTCTCTTTCGTGTTTCTCGCCTTTCCGTTGGGACTCTACTCCCGGCGAAGCGGCAGAGGCGTCGGCTTTGGGACGGGGCTTCTCGTTGCCACCGTGTATTGGGCACTGCTGATCGGAGGACAGACGTTTGGAACGCAGCGGGCCAATGTACCTCCGTTTCTTGCCATGTGGCTGCCGAATATCCTGTTTCTGGTCGTTGGAATAACGGTGTTTTTCCGGAGGTCCCATCGTTGACGCTCTTCGACCGTTTGCTTCTCCGTACTTTTTTGCCGGTTTTTCTTTGGGCCCTTTCTTTTTTCGTTCTGATTATCCAGTTGATGGACCTGTTTTCAAATCTTGTACGGTTTCTCAATCTGGGCGTGCCTTTTTTGCAAATTGGGGCGGTTCAGCTCCTGTTCATCCCGCGGGCCCTTTCGTTTGCGTTGCCAATTTCATTGCTCTTTGCCGCGGCGTATTCTCTTGGTTCTTTTTACAGTAACAACGAACTCATTGCCGTCTTCAGCGCGGGGATATCCGTTCGACGTTTTACCGCTCCTCTTCTTGTCGTTGGAATTCTTCTGAGCGTGGGACTGTTTTTTTTCCAGGAATACCTGGTGATCGACTCATATCGACAAAAAAATGAACTGTCTCGACAGTTGCTCAACATCTCCCGTTCGTACAGCAATACGAATATCACCGTTCGTACAGCCGGTGGTGATTTAATCTATTCCGCCGAGTACTACAACGACTCCACACAGGAACTTTCCCGATTACTGATTCTGGAACGCAACAAATCCGGTAACTTTCTGGAACGCATTGACGCCGCCCGCGCCCATTGGTCTCCATCAGCGTCGCACTGGATCATAGAGGACGGTACCCGATACACTCTGGTCCCTGAAAGCAGCGAAATAATCGCCGAAGCGTTCTCGGTGATCGAAGACGATCAGTACAATTTGTCCCCTGGGTGGTTCCGGCGTTCCGGTGAGTCTGTCGATGAGTTACGCTATGACGAGGCCCTCAGTGGGTGCAGGCTCTGCGGGCATCGGGACAGCCCTATAGACGGGTGTTAACTGATTATTACAGCCGATTTTCCTTTTCACTGACCCCGTTCATCGTCTTGCTTTTATCCAGTGGTTTGGGCGGCCGCTTCCGAAAAAACGTGCTCCTCATGAGCCTTCTCGTTTCACTCATCGCGTCGGTGGTGTACTACGTTACAGATATGGTCATGGAACTGCTGGCCGGAAGTGGTCTGGTGCCGCCTCTGGTCGGGGCGTGGGCGGGAGTGGTACTATTCACCGCTATAGGGATAGTACTCATACGGACAGCACGGACCTGATAAGAGAAGACAGTGACGGACATGGATACTCAGCAACCTATTTTTTTTATATCATCCCAGGACGACCGGACCGACGCCCGTGCGGGTACTCTGCGTCTTCCCCATGGCGAGGTCAATACGCCGATGTTTATGCCGGTGGGAACGGCAGGTACCGTCAAGGCGATGCGGCACAGAACCTTGCACAGCATGGGCTACCGTCTGATTCTCGGAAACACCTACCATCTCTACCTGCGGCCCGGAATGGAGGTAATACAGTCCTTTGGCGGGCTGCACGGCTTTTCGTCATGGCGCCACAACATCCTGACCGACTCCGGAGGATACCAGATATTCAGCCTGGCTCCGTTCAGAAAAATCACACCCGAAGGAGCACAGTTTCAGTCCCATATCGACGGTAGTCGTCATCTGCTTACCCCGGAAGGCGTCGTGGATATCCAGCGCACCATCGGTTCAGACATACAGATGGCCCTCGACGTCTGTACCGGTGCAGATGAAGGGCGAAAAACCGCAGAAGATGCACTGAAGACTACCACCGACTGGGCGATTCGGGCTAAGCGACAGTGGTTGGCGGCTCGGGATGATGGGTATTACGGCCATCTTTTTGGCATCATTCAGGGCAATTTCTTTTCCGATTTAAGAACTGAAGCGGTGGACCGAACCCTGAACATCGGCTTTCCTGGCGTCGCCATTGGGGGCCTCTCCGTGGGAGAGACCTATGAACAGTACCGGGACATACTGTTTCACACGGCGTCTCAGATACCTCCCGAGTATCCGCGGTATGTTATGGGTATCGGTACACCGGAGTACATCCTCACGGCCATTGAAGCGGGAATAGATATGTTTGACTGCGTTTTTCCCACCAGGGCCGGCAGAAATGGCACACTATTTACCACACAAGGCAGGATAAATCTGAAAAATGCACGATGGGGCCACGACGACAGCCCTCCTGATCCTGGTATCGACTCCTTTGGTGGTGACCACTACAGTCTTGGCTATCTTCGCCATCTTTTCAAAGCCAAAGAAATACTCGGTCCAATGCTTGCAACGGAACACAACCTCCGTTACATGAAGTGGTTGGTAGACGAAAGCAGAAGGGCCATTGTAGAGGGTTCCTTCCCGACCTTTCGGGATTCGGTCCTTCAGTACTATCCCGGCAGGAACAGAGCCTGATGAGCTCACGACAGAACACGATTTCAACTATCGTGGTTATGGTATCTACCCTGATCTCTCGGTTGCTCGGGTTTTTACGGATCGCCGTTATCGGAGCAGTCTTTGGCGCCTCAGGAAACGCCGATGTTCTCAACCTGGTGTTCAATATTCCTAACAACTTGAGAAAACTTCTCGCCGAAGGTGCGCTCTCCTCCGCCTTTATACCAACCCTTTCACGAAACCATGTGGAAGATCCGACGTTGCAGCGCTCCCATCAGCTCGTTCGGCAGCTTCTCGGTTTTCAGTTAGTCGTGTTGATACCGGTAATCGTGTTTTCCATAATTTCACCGTCCACAATTATCAACTTTATTCTCGACTTCCCCGAACGGGAACGACAAGTCCTTGCGGCGGATCTCTTCAGGTGGCTCATACTGTATCTTCTGTTGATATCAATCGCCGCCGTGTTTATGGGCACTCTCAATTCTCATCGGTCTTTCCTTGTACCGGCTCTGGCACCCCTCCTTTTTTCTATCGCGGTCATCGCGTCTATTCTATGGCTTCATGAACGGTACGGTGTTTTCTCAATGGTTATCGGGGTTCTGGTCGGTGGCGCCGGCCAGCTTTTGATCCATATTCCTTCAATGCGGCGGCTCGGGTATTCGGGGCGGCCGTTATTCATATTTAATTCGCCGGATTTCAAAAAAGTCCTTCGCCAGTGGCTGCCGGTTGTCTCAACTTCCAGTGTGTTTGTGGTGAACCAACAGATCGCTCTCTTTTTTGCAAGCGGGCTGACCGATGGAAGCGGCTCGGCGATGACAAACGCTTTGGTGTTCTGGCAGCTTCCCTTTGGGATATTTGCGGCCTCGATCACCACCGTACTGTTCCCGTCCATGAGCAGGCAGTTTGCCATGAACGACTCAAACGGGCTTGCCGATTCAATTGTGAGCGGTTTACGGAGCCTCCTGTTGCTTCTGGTACCGTCCGGTGTGGGTCTGGCCGTTTTGGGCAAAGAGATGATCGCCGTTGCGTTACAACGCGGGGCGTTTTCTTTTTCGGCGACCATACTTGCGGCGGACGTCCTTGTTTACTACAGCATCGGACTGTTCAGCGTCGGGGCGTTTAACTTTCTTCAGCGGGCGTACTACGCCTGTGACGACTACCGTACACCTCTGACGGTGGCGGTCGTCGTCGTCATACTGGACGTTGGGCTCAGCCTCTGGCTCAAAGAGACTGTCCTTGGCGTTGCGGGGCTTGCATTGGCCAACAGTATCGCTTTCACAGCAGGGTTTTTGCTCTATCTCAAACCGCTTTACCGGCACGCCGAGGCTTTTTCGTTGCGCCACGTCGTGTCCGTCGTTTTACCTGTTTCCGGAGGAACTGGAGCTGCTGTGGCCGCCGTTTTATTGATCCGCAGGATTTTACCGCTATTCGGAGTATCTTCACTGTGGTGGAGCAGCGGGAGCAGCCTGGTAAACTTCGGCCTATTTTTGGTGCATTCTGTACCAGCCATGGTGGCACTGGTTGGTGTGTATCGTTTGTTTGGATTGAGAGTTCGATCAATCCGACGGGGAAAGACTGCCGTTGCAGCCATTGACGACGATAACGGAGAAAGTGAAGGGGACCTATGATTCAGAAGACAGGAAACATCAGTAAGACAAGAATACAGGAAACAGTACTGACTGGTGCGATCGCACTCGTTATTTCTTTAACGGTTATGGCGCTGCCGGTTATGTCGGTGGCCGCCCAGACCAAAACCACACCCGATCGGGAGGTGCGATCCAGTCTGGAAGAGTGGCAAGACACACTCCAGTACGGAATCAACTCGGAAATCGTGGATCTTCTCCCGACTTTGACGGAAAACAAGGTAGAATCTGTCCTCCCCGAAGTAGTGGCCCTTTTCAATACGACAAACAACAACGACGTCATCTTAGGTACAGCCCGGTATCTGGAAACTCTAAAATCGTCGGCAGGTCATGACAGAGCGATTTCTATCGTTGATGTCTATCAAGACTGGAACGACGAGATTCTGGTTTCTCTTATGGGTTATCTACGGGAAACTGATGCGGATATACCAAATGATACACTGGAGACGCTTGAACAGATCATCAAGACTCGTCCGGCCGGTCCAGCTACGGCTGCGGTACGTCTTTATGCGGCCGCCGGTGCATCATCAGATGATCTGATGAGTCTGTACCGGGAAACCGACGTCTCCGATGATGTGAGGGGACGTATTCTGATCGAACTTGGCGATCGGGGTGACCCGAACGTGTACGATTTTGTTCAGGATATTATTCGGGACGATGAAGAAGCGACGACCACCTTGCAGCGCTACGCACTGGACACGTTGGGAAAACTCGGAGATGAGCGGGCTCTTCCCGTTATTATTCGGCAGTTCAGTTCCAAGGACGCTATGACACGGGCATATGCGGCCGCCGCTCTGGCGGGATTTGACACGCCTGAATCGAGAGATGCCCTGGAAGCAGCCTTAAAAGACGAGTTTTGGCGCGTACGGGTGTCGGCACTTCAGACTATCTCGGAACAGGCAGTGACCGATGCGTTGGAGGCGGTGTTGTACAAAGTCCGACGTGATCCTGAACAGAGAGTTCGGCTGGAAGCTGTCAAGACGATCGCCGCCCTGGACATGGATGAAGGTTGGAGGGAACTGGAAGACCTTGCGGTTCGATCGGCAACGGGGATTACCGTTCGGAGTGCCATAATTGAGCAGCTTCTCACGAAGCGCCCCGGGGAAAGCAAGTCTGTTATTCTCGACATAGTGGATAAAGAATGGGATCAGGAGAACAGTAAAATTCTGGATACTATTGGAAAGGTCGTATCCCGAACGTCAGATCCGGCGGTGACCGATATCGTGCAGCGTCTTCTGGTTCACCCGAATTACATCATACGTATTTACGGAATAAGAGCGGTGGGAAACAACGGGTTACAGAGTTTAAGCGACACCGTAGTTGAAAGCAGCAGGGAAGGGAACCACCGGGCGGTGCGGTCGGCGGCGTTACGATCTTTAGAACAGCTGGGGATACAACCGCCGGGAGACGACAGTCCGGATTGAAACCCGGACTGTCAGCCTGCTGTTACCCCTTTCCACGCACATCTCAGGGGGAACATGCCCTGGCGCCCCGGTTCAGCTAAGATCTGCCGGCTCTATCTTCTCTATCCGGAGGTGATACGGGGTTTCGTTGATTTCGAAATCCAGAACATCTCCGGGCTTGGTGCGGAGTAGCTTGTTGCCCAAAGGTGACTGGTAGTTGATCACATGTTCCTTCGGATTAGACTCCCAGGGACCGAGAATCGTATAGGCCAACTCTTCGTCTGTCAGCATATTGGTAAGATGAACCTTTGTGCCGACAGTCACCTCATCGGTGGAAACCTCTTTTGGTTTAATGATACGCGCCTGTTCAAGTTCGGTCTTGAGGCGGGCGGCACGGTTGTTCAGGCTGTCCTGACGTTCCTTGGCAGCTTTGTACTCGGCGTTTTCTTTCAAGTCTCCGTGCTCGCGGGCAGCTTCAATTTCTTTGGAGTTTTCAGGCACTTCAACTTCCTGAAGGTACTTGTACTCCGCCTGTTTTTCCTCGTATTTACCGGCAGTACAGTAGAGAACCTTGCGTGTGCTCTGCTCGACCACGTCTTCACCGTAGAATCGGAAATCGGGAAACCGGTTTACAATGCGCTGTCGCAGGTCCAACAGCAGTTTTTGATCCATTTCCTTTACATCTTCAACAAGTGTGATGATGCGACTAAGGGACTCTTCATCGGCTTTGTCGATAAACGCCGGCAAGTTGTTGTCCTTGAACAGAAAACTCTGGACCTGCCTGTTGATCTTCCGGTTCAGGCTGACGTCCTTCCGGTTATCGATATCCCGAAATGTCAGGTCGTAGATATGGACCATCGCGATAAGTCGCCGTTCAAAGCTGAGGTCAATTTCATCAAACCACGGGTCGTCCTCACAGTTTTTGACGAGCCACACGAAGGTTTCGCGCATATCCCGGTAGTTTTCATAGACCTTTTCAATAAAGCCCAAAACCAAATCCCGTTTACCGCTGCGATCAAGTTCAAGCAGAATTTCTCGGGAGAGTTGAATCGGAAGGAGGCGTGCGTAGACGGTACCCCAGTCCTTGTCTACCTTTCGTACTTTGGTGAGAAATTTCTTTCGTAAATCGGTGGACTCGATCTTTGCAAAAACCTCTTCAACATTGTCAATACTGTTGTAAAGAGAGGCAAAGTCGATCTCCAAATCGCCTTGGAGAAAGGGAAAACGGTCCACGATTTCGCGTACGACGATAGCCGATGAGATCGTGTACTCGTTGATCTGGTTTCCATTTCGGAGATAATTGGCAAAAAAATCAAACATCTCACGGAAGAATTCACTATCAATTCCTTCGGTCGCATCGATATCAAGAGACGATAGAAACTCGTCCATCGTCTTGACGCGATCGAAGAACGTCTTGTCCGCCTTAAACTTGTTAAAGGTCTTTTCTTCAAAGGTGATCGGCTGATCTCGAACGACGAAATGGTCCGCCTTGTCCGGCAGGGTTCCGAAATCCGGGTTGGTTTTCAGCTCTTCCCGGGCCTTGGTACTCCAGGACGACCATTCACCGGGCGTGAGAATAGCCGGTACCAGTTCGCCCTTTATCTTTTTCATATCCGCTGCGTTATCCAGACTGCGAATAACCGTTTTCAGAGCCCACACGATCCGTTCTTTAACCAGCTTGTGGAGCTTTTCCTTCTTCCAAACCGCTCTTAGCACCCAGATATGGTCTTTTGCCAGAACATCAAGGGCGTTAATCGCCATTTTGAGAGACATCGAGTGTCCCCGCTTCTTGGCAAAGTCAATCGTGATTACGTCACCGGCAATATCACGGATACGTCCGATCCCCCAGCTCCGGTGAAATACAAAGTTCCCCTTGTCAAAAGAGATGTGTTTTTCAAAATCGGCGATCGCTTCGTGAATAGGGCGCCAGCTCTGGTTGATATTGCTGACCCGGATGTACTCTTGAAGGTTGCTGTGGTCGGCGTACTTCTGTTCAAAGCACTCGATAATTTCTTTACGACCCCATGGACTTTTTGGATCGTAGGCGAGCACTCGCTTAAGAAGATCGATCGCCCGATCCCATTCCCCGGTTTTTTTGTACTCCGGATACAGGGCTTCCAACAGCTGTACGGCCCGGTCGGTACTGATAGTTCGTGCGATCTTGGACTCGGCGTGATAGAAGAACTCCGTTTCACCGGGGGCGAGTTCTACCAGCCGAAGCCACATCTCTTTGATGTTGTTGAAGCTCTTCTTGGTGATATAGCGGTGAAGGGCCTTCTTGTAGTACTCAACGGCTGTTTCCGTTTCACCGGCTTCTTCTTTAAGAATGGCAAGTTGCCGCACGATATCCGCTTCTTCAAAGTCGACCCGAATCAGCCGTTCCCAGACGTCGTGGAGTTTGTCCGTCTGGTTTTCATTGTCATAGACATCGGCAAGGATGCGCAATGCAAACCGATTTTCACCGAACTCAAGGATTCGCTGCGTCAGGAATTCGACGATGTTCCACTTGTGGTTATCGCCGAAAATCTTCGTCAGCAAGATCAGGTTTGCGTCATCAACGGACTGCCGGGAAAGATCCAGCAACCCCGAAATATAAAGAGCGATAATGCTGTTCTTGGTGTGCTGCAGGTGCTCTTCACATATCTCTCGCACTTCTTCTGCAAGATCATTTTCTTCGACCTGCTCCAGAATTTCATCAAGCTCCTTGAAATTCCCGACGGTATAGTTATTCAGCGTCGCCCGAGTCCATTTTTCCTCGTTCAGCAGCTCGTTGAGACTCTTTACAGTATTATGCGTCGTATTTGTGGTAGACATCAGCATCCACACTCCGTATTTTGATTTTCACTTCGTCAATTTTTCCCTGCGTTTCTTTTACCGCAACGTAATGGTCAATTAACCAAAAATACCGGTTGATTAAACGTGGTTTAATCAACCGGGCGTCCCCGGTACCTTCTCGCAGCTCCCTTTCCAACTCATAAATCGATTGCTTCAGGCGACCGTACTCGATCGACCGGAGCTCTCGTTTGACATTTAGAACATTTAACAGTACTCCATAGACTGGAATCCACTCCAGAAGCTCCTCATCGGAATAACCTCGATCCTCTACTGCCCGTACAAGCCTCTGAATCATTTCAGAGTGCAACCGGGTTACGTCGACTTTCCGGGGATCTGTGAAGAAGGCCTCCCGAAAAAACGCCTTGGCTTGAGCCGGTTCGTTGACCAGGGCAAGAATGTCGGCAAGCTCCGCAAGGACTTCCGCATCATCAGGCTTCTCCGTGCCGGCGGCACGCAGGAACTTCATTGCCCGGTCGTATTC
>JBAYPC010000032.1:0-12550 GCA_041677905.1 Alkalispirochaeta sp.
AATCAGGCAGCTGACATCAAGTTACTACACCCGGCGCCGGCGGGTGACGTGTCAGGGGGTACCGGAGTCGATACGGAAGGTCTTTCAGGGTGAGGTGACGACACCGCCGGTGCGGTGGCAGGTTGGGCAGACGGGTACGAGTATCCGCGTTCCCGCCTACGCTCTGCGGGACCTTCTGGGGTCGGGCTGAGGGAACAAATTCTGGGGGAACAATTAGGGTCAGTCAGGAGTGGTAGTATCAACAGGGTTGTTAATACTACATGTTCCACGTGAAACATCCAGAAGGGCCTTGTCGAGGGAGTTGACCCACCGACGGTCCACCTGACCCTCCAGTTCGACCTGCTCAGTAAACGTCTCTTTTCCGATTTCGCAGAGATACTGCTCTAAAAGAGCGTGCACCGGTTGGTGTAGTTCATAGGGAATTTGCAGCGAAAATGGTACGAGATCACGTTTCTCCGTCGTCTTGAGTTTTTTCAGGACCCCTTTTGCGGCGTCCCCGTAGGCGTGAACCAGACCG
This sequence comes from Alkalispirochaeta sp., assembly GCA_041677905.1. GTDB lineage: Bacteria > Spirochaetota > Spirochaetia > DSM-27196 > Alkalispirochaetaceae > Alkalispirochaeta. The sequence continues at coordinate 518 of JBAYPC010000032.1, forward strand.
CCCGTACCCAGTTTGGTCCCTCCGAAGTACCGTACCACCGTCAAAACACAATCGGTGACGTCGCTGCCCCGCAGGACTTCCAGAACCGGTCGACCCGCCGTTCCCTTGGGCTCGCCATCATCGGACATGCCAAACTGCCGGTTCTTTTCATCTCCAATGGAAAAGGCGTAGACCACATGGGTCGCGTTGGGGTGCTCCTCCCGGCGATTGCGGATAATATCCTCCGCACCTTCCTGGTCGGAACACCCCTCGACCTCAGCGATAAAACGGGACCGTTTTATCTCAAACTCATAGAGAGCCCTGCCGGAGGGCGTCTTCATCACTCCTCCGATTCGGCTTCGTCGCCGTTATCGTTGGTGTCCGTGTCATCACCGTTGGCTTCGTCACCGTTATTTTCGTCGTCCCCGTTTTCCTGGAGCTTTGCCACACCGACGACGTAGTCGGGACGTTCGACGTTCATGACCGCCACACCCCGGGCGTTCCGGCCCTGAACGGAGATATCGTCGGCCCGCAGACGAATGGTAATTCCCTGGGCCGATACGGCTATGAAATCATCGCCGTCGGTGACCGGAATGACGGCGACAACCTCGCCGGTTCCCGAACCGTTGTCATCATCCGTTACGGAAAATGCGCGCATGCCCAGTCCTCCGCGACCGTGCAGGGTAAACTCCGCAAAGGAGGTGCGTTTCCCCGAGCCGTGTTCGGTCACCAGAAGCACGTCGCCGTCGTCGGGGGCCAGGCAGGCGCCGGCGATCTCATCTCCCCGTCGCAGTTTCAGTCCCCGGACACCTCTGGTATTCCGTCCCATGGGCCGTACGTCACCTTCGACCATACGCAGACCCTGACCCTTTCGACTCACCAGGAGTACTTTGTCCTCCCCGGATGTCAACATGACCGACACGAGCCGATCTCCGTCCAGGAGGTTGATCGCTCGGATTCCCCGTCGTCGGGCGTTGACAAAGGCGTCGCTCTTGATCTTTACCACCTGTCCGTGGGCAGTGGCAAAGAAGATGTTGATGTTCGGATCAAATTCCTTCAGGGGAAGTACCGCTGCAATATCTTCGTCGGTCGCAATTTCCAGAAGACTCTTTATGTGGGACCCTTTGGCGTGGGGTGACGCTTCCGGAATCTCGTGGACCTTCAGGGTGTACGCTTTTCCGGCGCTGGTAAAGATCATGACGTGATCGTGGGTGGAACCGACAAAGACGTGTTCGATAAAATCGTCATCCCGGAGTTTGCTCGACGAGTTTCGACCGCGACCACCCCGCCCCTGGGTACGATAGGCGCTGTAGGGAAGGCGTTTGACGTAACCCCGGTTACTGACGATGACGACCATATCTTCCCGCTGGATCAGGTCTTCGATATCAATCGCCTCGATTTCGTCAAACTCAATGGCCGTCCGGCGTTTGTCACCGAACTTCTCGGCGATCTCGTAGGTCTCCCGTTTGATGAGTTCCCGCAGTTTCAGGTCGCTTCCCAGCAGTTCCTTCAGTTCCCTGATAAGTGCTCGAACCTGTTCGAGTTCATCAATTATCTTTTTTGTCTCAAGATTGGTAAGTTTCTGCAGTCGCATGTCCAGAATGGCCTGGGCTTGCCGTTCGGACAGTTCAAACCGGTTCATCAGGGCGTTCCGCGCCGTTTCCACGTCGGCGGCCTCGCGGATCGTACGAATCACCTCATCCAGGTTATCCAGTGCGATCTTCAGACCGATAAGGATGTGTTCCCGCTCTTCCGCCTTTCGGAGGTCAAATCGGGTACGGCGAATCACCACTTCATGCCGGTGATCGACAAATGCCTTCACCATGTCCCGGAGGGTGAGAACCTTCGGTCTGCCGTTCACCAGGGCGAGGGCGTTGACGCTGAAGTTGACCTGCATCTGTGTATGGGTAAAGAGCTGGTTCAGGATGACCTTTATGTTGGTGTCCCGCTTCAGTTCAATGACGATCCGCATACCGTTCCGGTCAGATTCATCCCGGAGGTCCGCAATACCTTCGATCTTGCGGTCCCGAACGAGGTCGGCGATACGGGTTATCAGGGTGGCCTTGTTTACCAGGTAGGGAATTTCCTTGACGATAATGACGTCACGGCCTTTCTTGCTCTCCTCTATGATAAACCGTGCCCGGACGGGTATACGCCCTTTGCCGGTCTTGTAGGCGTTCTTGATGCCCCTGGTGCCGTAGATGATGGCGCCGGTGGGAAAGTCCGGTCCCTTGATGTGACGGTTCAGCTCTTCGTTGGTGATATCCTCGTTGTCGAGCATGGCGGCCACGCCGTCGGCGATTTCCTCAAGGTTATGGGGCGCCATGTTGGTCGCCATACCGACGGCAATACCGGACGCCCCGTTTGCCAGCAAAAAGGGAAAGGCTCCCGGGAGGACCAGGGGCTCTTCATCGGAATCGTCGTAGTTGGGCCCGAAATCGACGGTCTCCTTGTTGATATCCCGAAGCATCTCCTCGGCAACGCGGTGCATCCGCGCTTCGGTGTACCGCATGGCCGCCGGCGGATCACCGTCGACCGATCCGAAGTTCCCCTGCCCGTCCACAACGGGATAGCGCAGTGAAAAGGTCTGGGCCAGGCGAACCAGGGCGTCGTAGACGCTGGCGTCACCGTGGGGATGGTACTTACCGAGAACGTCACCGACGATACGGGCCGCCTTTTTGAAGGGTCGGTCCGAACGCAGACCCATGGTGCTCATGCTGTACAGAATCCGCCGGTGCACCGGTTTCAGTCCGTCCCGGACATCCGGAAGGGCCCGGCTCACGATGACGGACATGGCGTAATTCAGGTAACTTTCTTTTACTTCATCTTCAATCGCGACGGGAATGACGCGACCGGGTTTCTGACTGTCAGACATTCACTACTCCTATACACCGGGACTCACGGCGCTATCAGACATCGAGCACTATCAGACATCAAGGTTGCTGACTGAGAGGGCGTTCTCTTCGATGAACTCACGTCGCGGCGGGACGTGTTCGCCCATGAGAATTGTAAAGACCTCATCGGCCCCGACGGCGTCGTCGCTGCGGATCTGTTTGATGTTTCGGGATTCCGGGTTCATCGTCGTGTTCCACAGCTGTTCCGGGTTCATTTCACCAAGACCTTTGTACCGCTGCATACCGATCTTCTCCACATCAACGCCTTTGCGTTCGGTTATCTCGTTGATGATCCGTTCACGCTCAGCCTCGTTGTAGGCGTAGTACGACTCCTTGCCGGAGGTGAGCTTGTACAGCGGCGGCATGGCGATGTACACGTGGCCCGCTTCCACCAGTTTGGGCATGTAGCGAAAGAAAAAGGTCAAGAGAAGTGTCCGGATGTGCGACCCGTCTACATCGGCATCGGCCATGATAATAACCCGATGGTACCGCAGCTTCTCCAGGTCAAACTCGGCACCGATACCTGCACCCAGCGAGGTGATGACCGGCTGCAGTTTGTCATTTGCCAGAACTTTGTCAATCCGGGTTTTTTCCACGTTGAGCATCTTTCCCCAAAGCGGCAAGATCGCCTGGAACTCCCGGTCCCTGCCCTGCTTGGCGCTACCCCCTGCGGAGTCACCCTCGACAATAAATATCTCAACTTTGGACGGGTCTTTCTCACTGCAGTCGGCCAGCTTCCCCGGAAGTCCCGAACTCTCCAGAAAACTCTTGCGCCGCGTCAGGTCCCGGGCTTTCCGGGCGGCCTGCCGCGCTTTGGCCGCCAGGATCGTCTTTTCCAGAATGGCGTCCACCACTTTCGGATGTTCGTCAAAAAAGAGGCTGAGACTCTCGTTGACCTGACTTTCCACAATGCCGCGAACCTCGCTGTTCCCCAGCTTCGCCTTCGTCTGCCCCTCAAACTGTGGGTCCATCACCTTGACGGATATGACCGCGGCCAGTCCTTCACGAACGTCATCGCCGCTCAGGCTTTCGTCCATCTTCTTGGCGTGTTTGCTCCGTTTGAGGTAGTCGTTCAGTGTTCGGGTCAGGGCACCCCGGAACCCGCTCATGTGGGTTCCCCCCTCACGGGTGTTGATGTTGTTCACATATGAGAAGACGATCTCGTTGAACCCATCGTTGTACTCAATGGCGATTTCCATTTCCACGCCGTCCCGAGTCGCCTCAAAGTAAATCGGCATGGGTTGAATGGGGGTCTTGTTCTTGTTCAGGTGGCGGACAAACTCGCTGACTCCACCGTCGAATTTGAAGTCATGCCGTTTCACCTGGGGCAGGCGCTGATCTTCAATGGTGATGCGAATACCCTTGTTCAGAAAGGCCAGTTCCCGCAGACGGTTTGACAGCGTTTCAAAACTGAAGGTTATCGTTTCAAATATGTCTTCATCGGGATGGAAGACGACTTCCGTTCCCGTGGTGTCCGTATCACCAAGAACCTGAACGGGCTCCTGGGCAACACCGCGGTGGTAGCGCTGGTAGTAGAGCTTACCTTCGCGATGAACACGAACTTCGCACCACTCGGACAGCGCGTTTACAACGGATACACCCACACCGTGGAGCCCACCGGAGACTTTGTAGCTTTCTTTGTCAAACTTTCCCCCCGCATGCAGGCGGGTCATGACGATCTCCATCGCGCTTATCTGTTCAACCGCATGGATATCTACCGGAATACCGCGACCGTCGTCTTTGACGGTCAGGGTGTTGTTTTTCCCTATAATGACGGAAATGGTGGAACAGTACCCTGCAAGAGCCTCGTCTATACTGTTGTCGACTACCTCGTACACCAGGTGGTGCAACCCGTCGATACCGGTGGTACCGATGTACATCCCTGGACGTTTACGAACCGGATCCAGACCGGTAAGGATCTGAATGTTTTCTGATGAATAGTTTTCGGACATGTTGTTCCTTCGTGAAGTTATCGTATTATAAGGAATTAGGGGTGTTGAGTAAACTGCCGCGCCCGGATAGGCAACCGGATAATCGTTCCCTGAAACGATCGGTGAAATCGGTGCATTAACAGGGGATAACCGGTGGATAATTTTCAAACTACAACAGCAAAGTTATTTGTTAGCGTACTTTACGTCATGTGGACAGTGTGCATACTCATCTCCACAAGATTTTCCGTCTCCTTCACGCGCCCTTTTTCCGGGAAAAGTCGGTGGAAATCCGAAGAAATACGCCGTTGATCTAGCTGGAAATCTCACACGACTATGGTATCATTACTGCGCGTCATGACTGGGAGGGAGTGACTGTATGTGGATAAAATGTGGATAACTTGAGGGTATTATGAACGACTGGCAGGGGAATCGAGTTTTCTGGGACGAGACGTTGAAGCACATCGAGCATCAGGTTTCAGAACAGGAGTTCGTTATGTGGTTCCAGCAGATACAATACGCACGTTCGGAAGAACACACGATCACCGTGTCCGTTCCGTCGTCCTTCTACCGAGATCAGGTCAAACAGCGCTATCTCGATATCATCGAAGAGAAACTGCACGAACTTTCGGGCCGTCCCGTTCGGATCGATTTCGAGATTCAGCGTGCCGAGCTCACTTCTCAACCCGCCGCCGAACATAACCCGTCGGGCAATTCGGCAAACTCGACCAACTCGGACAACCGCTCTCGAAAAAACGGAAAAGAGAAAACCGCACCGTCCCAACCGATGCGGCACGCACCGGGCCTCAGCCAGGACTACACCTTTGAACACTTCGTAATCGGTGACAACAACCGTTTCGCCGCAAATGCGGCTATTGCCATCGCAAATAACCCCGGTACAACCTATAACCCCTGTCTGATCTACGGTGGTGTCGGTCTGGGTAAGACCCATCTGCTTCAGTCCATCGGGAACTTCGCGTGGCAGCAGGACGCGGAGAAGCGTATCGTCTATGTCACCGCCGAGGATTTCACCAATGAGTTTATCCGGTCAATCCAGGAAAACCGGACCCATCTGTTCAAAAACAAGTACCGCAATGCGGACACCTTGCTGATCGACGATATCCACTTTCTCCAGAAGAAAAATGAGACTCAGGAAGAGCTGTTTCACACGTTTAACGCGCTCTTCGATGCAAAAAAACAGATGGTCTTTACGTCGGACCGCCCGGTCAGTGAGATCAGGGATATCACCGAACGTCTGCAGAACCGTTTTACCCGGGGTCTTACGGTAGATCTCCAGCCTCCGCAGATGGAAACGGCGGTAGCCATCCTCAACAAAAAAGCGGAAAAGACGGGTATCGTCGTTCCCGACGACGTGATCAACCTCATCTGTCAGAAGATCACCACCAACGTTCGTGACCTGGAAGCAGCACTGACACGCATTATCGCCTACGCCGAGCTGGTCAATAAAGAGGTGACCGTCGCCGTCGCCCAGCGTCAGCTCAAAGATTTCTTTTCCAGCCCCTTGCAGAACAACATCACCGTCGACGTCATTCAGCGTACCGTTGCCGATTATTTCAACTTGTCGACGAATGAACTGAAAGGCAAAAAGCGTACCCGCCAAGTCGTTTTCCCACGGCAGATAGCGATGTACATAGCCCGGGACATCACCGAGGCGTCTATGACCGATATCGGTCTTGAGTTTGGCGGTCGGGACCACACCACGGTTATGCACGCCTGCCAGCGTGTGGAAAGCCGCATGCGCACCGATCCCACCCTTGAAGATGTCCTGCACAACCTCAACCGCAGAATCAAGGAAGAAGGAAGCCGTGCGTAATGGGGACAACCGTGGGGTTCTACCGGTACAACCTGGGGACACATCGGAGCGTTGTGGACAAGTGGACAAACCGGGGACAGATCGGTACAGGTTATGCAACGTCTATTTTCAACCAGGACAATGAGTTATCTCGCTTTTCCACAAATGCACCGAGCCTACTACTGCTACTACTATCTTTTATATATAATCCACTAGGGATAAGGAGCCTGTATAACCGTGAAATTCACCGTAGAACGAGACCAGATTGTCCGAGAGATTCAAGTTGCCCAGGAGATCATCTCCTCCCGCTCAAACATGTCTATCCTGTCCAACGTTCTGCTTCAGGCACAGGACAACACACTGACGGTTCGAGCCACCGATCTCAAAGTCAGTTTTGAGACGACCCTTCCGGTAACCGTTGTCGAACCGGGGATCACAACGGTCTTCTGTGACAAGCTGCTGGGAATTCTTCGTTCGGTTCCGCCGGGAGAAATCGAGTTTGAACAGAACCCCAACAGTACGGGTGAGAACTTCGTGATCCGTCCTAAGTTCAAGAAAATCGATTTCAAGCTGCGGAGTATCGCCGCGGACAAGTTTCCGGAGATCCAGATTCAGGCGCCCGATGGCTACTTCGATATTCCCCAGGATCAGTTTATCGAAATGGTCTCGCAGACGACCTTTGCCGTCTCCGACGACGAGACGCGGTTTTTCATGAACGGTGTTTTCATGGAACCCGAAGGTGACAAACTGATCATGGTAGCCACCGACGGTCGGCGTCTCTCCTTCATCAGTCACGATCTTCCCGAAGGGTTGAGCGACTTTGCCGGTGTTATTATCCCTCCAAAGGTCCTCAACCTGGTGAAACACCTCGCCTCAGGGGAGGGATCACTGCGGATGGCCGTTGCTGATAAACACGTCTTCTTTGATTTCGAAAACCACTTCGTGTCGTCGGCGCTGATCGACGGGCAGTTTCCCAATTACCGCCGTGTTATTCCGGAAATGCAGCACTACTCCGTTGTGGTCGACAAAGCCGAACTCACCGAGGCGCTAAAGCGGGTGTCCCTTCTGGTAGAAAAATCGAGGCGGATATACATGCAGCTCACGCCCAACCAGATGCAGATTCGCAGTGAAGAGAGTGAAATTGGTATCGCCCGGGAGGATATCCCGGTGGAATACGACGGTCCCGATACTACTATTGCGATGAACTACACATATCTGGTGGAGCCGTTGCGGGTCATCGACAGTGAAACTATTTCCGTCCACTTTTCCGAAGCAAACAAGGCAATCACGTTGTACTCGGAGCCGCAGGACCGCTATTTTCACATCGTGATGCCCATGCAGATTCCGTAACTGTAGCGTCCGGTGGCCTTCAAGGGCGTACGGTTTTACCAGTTCAGAAATCTCGCAGATGGAACGGTAGATATCCCCTCTCCCCAGATTTTTCTGGTTGGTGAAAACGGACAGGGTAAAAGCAACTTCCTGGAAAGTCTGTACATGCTCAGCTATGGCGGTAGTTTTCGTACCCACCGGGACTCCGAACTCTGTCGAACCGGTGAACAGGAGATGGCCGTCGACGGCACGGTGACGGGACAGGAGGGGTCCCACCGTATCGAGATACGGTACCAGGAGGGGAAGAAGCGTATTGTTTTGGACGGCTCTCCGGGGACCGATCGGCGGGACACGATCTCGGTTATTCCGTCGGTGGTGTTTCGTCACGACGATATGGCCTTTGTAAACGGCCCGCCCGACATGCAGAGGTGGTTTGTCGACCAGACGCTCAGCATGAACCGCCCAAGTTACGTCGATGACATGCGGCGCTACCGGGTCATTCTGAAAAACCGGAACCACGCGATAAAGAACGACCAGTTCAACGTGCTGGATGTCTACAATTCCCAGCTTGCCGAAGCGGGGTTGGTGATTCAGAGCCATCGCCAAACAGTTATTGAGGCGTTCAACGACGTCTTCCAGGAGGATTTTCTGGCTATCTCGGGACTGGAAACGCCGCTGACTTTAGAGTACCGGCCGAGCTGGCGCACCCTGGAAACGGTACCGGAGGTGATTTCCGAGCTGGAATCACGGCGTCTGCAGGAAGAAAACCTCAGGACGACGACCAGTGGACCCCATCGAGACCGGTTTCTCTTTCGGTATCAGGACAGGGACTTCCTGCAGATCGCCTCTACCGGACAGATTCGGCTGGTGGCGTTGATTCTTCGCGTTGCCCAGGCCCGCTTTTTCGGCCGGACTACCGGCAGGTTGCCCGTTCTGCTGCTGGACGACGTGCTGCTGGAACTGGATCCCCGACGGCGCGCCCGATTTGTCCAGCGTCTGCCCGAATCTGAGCAGCGGATATTCACCTTTTTGCCGGGTGAGCCCTATGACGCTTATCGAAACGACGAGACCTTGATATATTTCGTAGAGAATGGCACCGTACAGCGAGAATAGCGCCAAAGATCTGATTTCACGGTTCGTGGATTCAATCGGTATTCGCGACGACAAGGGTATCATACCCTTTGTCCGCGCCTGGGGGGACATTGTAGGCCCCGATCTGGCGGCCCACTCACAGGTTCTGGACATCAGAAACGGTGCTGTTCTGGTCGGACTGGACCATCCGGCGTGGCTGCAGCGGATGCACATGGAACGCAGTCGGATAGTTGCGATTATCCGACGCCGCTTTCCCGTTCTGGAAATCCGGTATCTGCACATGACGGTGGTCGACAGGCTCGACCCGGCGGTTACGATGAAGCAGGAGACGGACACCGATGTCAAAGAGTTCAAAGTTGATGAAAAAGAGGAAATGGTTCCGTCAGCGGAGAAAGCAGCAGACGATCACGATTTTATGAAACGATTACAGAGCCTGGAGGAGGCGATCCGTCGCAGAAACAGCGACGTCGATTGACATGGCCGGAATCCGGTCGGTATACTCCGGTGCCTGTTACGAAATAGACGAGGAGAAAACGAATGAAGCGAACCTATCAGCCGAGTCGCGTAAAGCGTAACCGCAGGTTCGGCTTTCGAGCCCGCATGAAGACCAAGGCTGGTCGGCTGGTTCTTAAGCGTCGCCGAGCGAAGGGACGCAAGAAACTGAGTGTTGCGGACGAGAAAAAGCCTTACTAAAGCGGAAATATTACGGAAACAACGTGATATTACCCGCGTCTTTCAGAGTAAAGACGTGTACCGAATGAAGGGACTCCACCTGCGTGTTGTGGAAAACGAATTGGGGTGGAGTCGAGTCCTTTTTGCCACAACGCGCACATTTTCCGGAGCGGTAACTCGTAATCGGGCGCGCCGTCATCTTCGGGAGGCCTTTCGTTTGATCAAACAGGATATTCAGGGGCACTACGATATCGCCTTTGTGTTGTATCCGGGTCCACACGACTTTACCGATCGTCAGGCACAAGTTGGAAAACTGCTACAACGGGCGGGATTGTTGCCGCCGGGTAAGGACACATAATGGAAAAGAACACGCTTCTCGCGGTTGTTCTCTCAGTGGTGGTGATCAGTGTCGGCTTTATGGTACAGAACATGCTGTACCCGCCGACGCCCCCTGAGATTGCACGGACCGAAAGCACGGATCGGAGTGACAACGGAACACAGCAGACCCAGCCCACGGCGGGAGCACCGGTAGCTACGGCACCGGGTGTCAGTCGACAGCAGATTGGAAATCCCGTTCGACCGGTTGCAGCCGACGGGATAGACCCCAATCCTGTATCCTACGACAACGGTACGATGCAGGTTCAGTTTGATCCTGCCGGTGCCCGTATCACATCGTTAAAACTCCTGGATTATCTTGACGGCGACGTTCCGGTGGAAATGGTGTTGCGGGGCGATACCGACCGCGCCGCTTTCGAGCTGCGCTTCGGTGGTCCCGACGCTCCCCCGGAGACGGCCCTTTTTCGCCGGGTGGACAGTATGGATCCAAATCTGGTGAGCTTTCGTCGGGACTTTTACGTAGAAGGTGCGCCGGATCAGCCCTTCACGGTGACCCGGACCTATAGATTTTATCCCGGTGAGTACATCATCGAGGTGGGTGTCGAGATCCAGAACTCGGTGAACGCCTTTGTTCCCCTGGACTTCAGCGGCGATGCCTACACCATCACCTACGGCCCCCAGATAGGACCGTCCTATACCGACCTGGACGGCCGGAACGAATACCGGAATTTCTACTACTATGACGGCAACAAGCGGCGGAACATCCGTATGCGCGGTCAAGAGGTCGAAACACTGACCGAACGGGTGCAGTGGGCGGCCCTTTCCGGGAAGTACTTCGCCGTGATCGGTATTCCCGGGGCTATTGACTACACCTGGACGTTCTCCAGCATCATCCCCCAGGGACTCCGGGACGGCCATACGCTTTCCATGACGCGTCCGGTTATCCGGTCGGCGGCAAACATGGACACCTTCCGGTTCTATGTAGGCCCGAAGGTGAAACGGGTACTCGACCGGTACAACCGAGCCGAGGACAACGCCCTGGGTTTACGAAACCTCGATCTGGACCAGGTACAGGACAGCCGGTTTCTCTTTGGATGGCTGGAGAACATACTGAAGTTCCTGATGCAGCAGATCACCCGGTTTGTTCCCAACTACGGGGTTGCCATTATCATTCTGACGGTCCTGGTGAAGCTGCTTCTTTTCCCGCTGACTCACAAGAGCTACGAAAGTACCAGCAAGATGCAGATGCTGAATCCCAAGATTCAGGAAATCCAGAAAAAGTACAAAGAAAACCCCCAGAAGATGAACCAGGCCATGGCGGATATGTACAAGAAGGAAGGGGTGAGTCCCCTCGGCGGATGTCTGCCGATGCTGCTCCAGTTTCCGTTTTTTATCGCCATGTTCGGTCTGTTCAACAACCATTTCGATCTGAGAGGGGCCACGTTTATCAATGGGTGGATTACCGACCTGTCGGCGCCGGAGTCGATACTCAATTTCGGCAATTTTACCGTTCCTTTCCTGGGGTGGAACGATCTCAGGTTGTTGCCGATACTGTTTGTGGGAAGTCAGCTGCTTTCCAGTAAACTGATGCAGAACCCCGCGGCCGGTCAGAGTTCCGGTCAGATGAAGTTTATGCAGTACGGGATGCCGATAATGTTCTTCTTTATCCTGTACAATATGCCCAGCGGGCTGCTGGTGTACTGGATTTTTTCCAACATCCTGACGGTGGGACAGCAGTACTTCATCACACTACGTAGAAAACGCCAAGCAACGGAGTAAATATGGTACGAGAATTCGAAGGTCGCACTGAACAAGAGGCGATCGATGTGGCAGTTGACGCCTTAGGTCTTGATCGCCATGAGTTTGAAGTTGAAATTCTGGAAACCCAGAAGAGCGGGTTTTTGGGACTGAACCGGTCAACCAGGATACGGGTTCACATACCCGATCATCTGGACATTCGGGAGGAAAAAAAAGCGCCGGCCCCCCGGAC
>JBAYPC010000033.1:0-12316 GCA_041677905.1 Alkalispirochaeta sp.
ACTTTGAAAACAAGAAAACATATTCGTGAGCCCTGGTTGGCCGATCCCGAACTGACTCGGGTTGACAATTCGGTTTGTACCAGACTATGTCAGATCTCAGGTACCATCCGGCTTCTTGGAGCGCAAACGCGATCCGCCAGGGAACTCCAATTAAATCCTTAGGCTTTAGTCCCTTCGGTGTCGGAGGACGATACTGCATTGCACGAGCCGGGTTCTTTCTATCGATGTCTCGCCATGTCCTGTTTCCACTGGTATAGGAGTCGCCCACATTCAACCACAAAGTCCCATCGTCTGCCGTCGTACGTCGAACGTCTTCGAAAACCGCGACCAATTTGGCAATATACGACGAAAGCTCCGGCTCCGCTCCAATCTGATTATCACGGTCGATACCATAGTCCCGTAAACCCCAGTAGGGAGGACTTGTGATACACGTGTTGAAATACCCCGAAGGGAGCGTCTTTAGTCCCTCGCACACGTCTGAGACGACAATCAAAGATTCATCCATCGGAGATGTTACGGTTTGTTGGCCTCTACTCGGTTGGTCGAAAAGGTTCATCTGGATCACACCTATATAACGTGTCAAGGACGATTTCTGCTTCAGCAAAGGGTAACACAAAAGAATCTGGCTACGAAAGTACATTTCGTCAAGTCGCGAAGGGTGCGGAGTGAGGCTCCGAATAACAACGCAATGACCGCATATTAAATGCCCTCAAGGACGCGGCGGTCTTCGTCGTCCAGCCGGTCCAGGAGGTCCTTGCCAAGACGGGCAAAAATCCGCTGGGCGAAGAGCTCCATCCAGATGAACTGGTGGGTTATGAGGACGAGGTTGGTGTTGGTCGTCACAGTGGCCAGGGCGGTTTCGCCGGGTCCGGCGATAAGACACTCCCGTTCGTCGGCGACGGCCAGAATTGTGCCGCCGAGCTGGTGCAGTTCCGTTTCGTGTTTGGGGTGGTGGATGACGTCACCGACGTCAAAGGTAGCATCGCCTGTTAACATGACGCCCAGGCGAACCCCACGGTCATAGGCCGATCGGAGGTCATCGTCCAGAACAGCAAGATCGGCGTCGCCAAGGACGATCATAATCTCCCGTTCGGCGTCGGCACACATACCTCGGACGTGGTGGACCGCGTCGTCGTGGCCGGTGAAGTTCCAGACTCGGCCGTCGTCCCGGCGGGTATAGAGGGACGCCAGGCTCCCTTTCAGCTCTTCAGCTTTCTTACGAGCCGTTTCAGCGTAGCGATCGAGAATGACCGAAGGGTCGACGGGGCGGTAATAGCCGGCTTTTTTCTCACGTGTCATGAGGACGGCCCCTCTCGTTTCCAGGCGGGAGAGGGCCTCATAGACCATTGAGCGGGGAACACCGGCCCGCTTCGCCACCTGGTAGCCGGTGACCGGGTATTCGGACAGGAGGGCAATGTAGACCTTTGCCTCATACTCGGTCATGCCGAGAGATGTCAGTTTTTCAATCAGTTCTGATGTTTCCATATGCTTTTCTCTTCCAGCCGTCTCATTGTCCTGCCGAACGAGGAAAAAGTGAAGTATCTCGATACAACGATTACCTCACTCCGGCGCAGTTGACTTTCATAGTAGTAGTTAGTATATAAACTACTATTAATAAGGAGAAGATGTGGTTAAAGACGTAGTAGTGCCTGAGAGCAAAACAGACCAGAGAAATGCAGTTAGTGACGGTATGAGCCCGAATGAGCCGGCACGAGCGGGGCTGTTGTCCCGGATGAACGTCTGGCGGAGTACCTCCGAGCGGATCGAGGCGCTCTTTGTTGTTCTGACTCTGGCAGGTCTGGTTGCCGGAATCATTCTGGACAGGGTGTACTTCCCGGATGGAGTCGCGCTGCGGGGCGCCGGTTTAGTCCTTCTCTCGGTACACATGGCCACCTATTTCTTCGGCGGCTTTTTTGCGGTACTGGAAATCGTTAAGGCGGTTCGGGCGTTCACCGTAGAGGTGGACATGCTGATGGTCCTGGCCGCACTGGGTGCTGCCTACGTCGGCGCCTGGAGTGAGGGTGCGACCCTTCTCTTTTTGTTCTCTCTGAGTAACGTCCTGCAGACCTACGCGATGGGACGCACCCAACAGGCGATATCCGCCCTTTTGACGTTGCGTCCGGATACGGTGCTGTTACGAAGGGACAGGGAGATCGTGGAGGTTGCCCTGGACGACGTGACTGTAGGAGATGTCTTTATCCTGCGTCCCGGTGACAGAGTTGCCCTGGACGGTCGGGTCGTTTCCGGCAGTGGGTACTTTGATGAATCTTCAGTTACCGGTGAGTCCCTGCCGGTGGGAAAGGCCGCCGGCGACGACGTCCTTGCGGGGACGCTGAACCAGAGCGGTGCCTTTGACGTCGAGGCCACTCGGCCCGCCTCGGAGAGTACCCTTTCCCGGATTATCACCATGGTCGAGGATGCCCGGGAACACAAAGGGGAGATGCAGAGTTTTCTGGACCGGGGGGAGAAGTACTATACCGTCGGTGTTATCGTTTCGGTGGCGCTGTACATAGTGGGAATGAACTTCCTGACGGCCAATCCTTTCAACGAGATATTTTACCGGGCCATGGTCCTGCTTACGGTAGCCTCACCGTGTGCTCTTGTGATCAGTGTGCCCGCTTCGGTCCTGAGCGCGATCGCCGGCGGCGCCCGGGGCGGTGTTCTTTTCAAAGGCGGCGGCTACGTGGAGGCGTTGTACCGTGTCAAGACGATCGCCTTTGACAAGACGGGAACCCTTACCTATGGTCGCCCGGAAGTGGCGGACCTGCTTCCCGCCGATGGTGTCGCCCCGGAATACCTTCTGGCCGTGGCCGCCCGGGCGGAGATCAACAGTCAGCATCCGATTGCCCGGTCTATTGTGCGGCACGCCGGTAAAGAGGGTATATACCCGTCCGAACCGGACCATTTTGAAGAGAGTATCGGCAGTGGTGTTCTGGCCCGCTGGAACGACCGGGAGACGCTGATCGGTTCACCCCGGATGATGGCCGAGCGGGGGTACCCGGTGGATGCCGATTCGGGTATGACGCAGCGTATAGAGGAGCTCCGCCGGCATGGACGCAAGACGGTCCTCCTGGTCCGCCACGACGGTGAGTACCTGGGTACCATTACCGTTATGGACCGGGAACGGACCGATGCGGCCGAACAGATTCGGCGTCTTCGGAAAGAGGGTATTCGCCGGATTGTCATGCTTACCGGTGACGATTCCACTACCGGGCAGGCCGTGGCGGACCGCCTTGGGGTGGATGAAATGCACGCCGAGCTTATGCCGGAAGACAAGGTGACGCGTATTGAGGAACTGCAGGAGCGGTACGGGGCGGTTGCCATGGTGGGTGACGGTGTGAACGACGCACCGGCGCTGGCGCGGTCTCAAGTGGGTATTGCCATGGGTGCCGCCGGAACGGACGCGGCTCTGGAGAGTGCCGATGTGGTGCTTATGGCCGATGATCTGGGGGCACTTGTCAGGGCGGTAAAGGTCAGCCATCGGGCGAGGCGGATCATCAGGCAGAACGTTGTGTTTGCCATGGGGGTGGTTGTGGTCCTGGTGGCGCTGACGCTTACGGTTGGTGTGCCCCTGCCGCTGGGTGTCCTGGGGCATGAGGGCAGCACCATTATTGTCGTTCTCAACGGGCTGCGTCTGTTGAAAAAACCGGTCTGAGTTTTCAAGGCCCGCCTGGGGGCGTGTCGATCCGGTAGTCGCAACAGTTTTCCAGGTTTCTGGCTCAGCGGAACGCAAGTTCGATATATTCAAAAAAAGATGATCGGCTTGCAAACGCACTGCGCCGGGGGTACCCTTGGCTATGCCTGAAAAACGCTATTTCAGTTACCGGCAGATTCACCGGACGGTGAAGGATATGTCCCGGCGGATCGTCGCCGACGGCTACAACCCGGATGTGATTGTGGCGATTGGGACGGGCGGTTTTATTCCGGCGCGGATTCTGAAGACGTTTATCAACCGGCCGATTTTGACGGTGGGGCTCCAGTTGTACGACGAGAACAACGTGGCGGCCGACGTGCCTCGGAAGGTCCAGTGGATTGACGAGGTGGAGCGGAAGCTGGCGGGACGGAAGGTGCTGTTGGTAGACGAGGTTGACGACACGCGGACGACGCTGGAGTACTGTCTGAAAGAGCTGTTGTCCAACGGGCCCGCCGAGGCTGCGGTGGCGGTGCTGCACCGGAAGAACAAGCCCAAGCGCGGTGTCATACCGGTTGAGGTGCGGCGTTTTTACGTGGGTGAAGAGCTGGAAGACGTGTGGGTTGTCTATCCCTGGGACGCTGAAGATATCGACGAACACTGCGCCCGGGCGGAGGGCTAACCCGTTACTCGGCCGAGGCGAAGCGTTGGTTACCCGGGCGGAGGAGTAATCACCCGGGCGGAGCGGTCAAGGATGGGCGCCGCCTGCGCCCGGGTAGGTTCAGTTGACGGGTACCCCAAAGGCGATACCGAGGGCAAAGGTCCGGTTGGCGTCAAGGGCGTCGGTGAGCATGGCGTCTATGACGAACTTGTACTTACTCAAATTGGCGTTTGCCGCCAGATCCAGCCGGACTCCGGTGTTAAAGGCGCCACGATACCACGCATTTGCGCCGACAGGGTCAACGCTGTAGCTGAAGTTGGAAAAGTCGTTGATCCAGTGCAGATAGCCCTGGAAGACTTCGGGAAAGAGGAGCAGATCAAAACCCATACCAAAGTCGATCGCATCGTCGGACACGTCTTTTCCAAAAGTCTTGCCGATCACAAAGGTCGTCTCGGCGGGCATACGGAAGAAGGTACCGGGATACGTCGCGGCAACGTAGAGCTGCTGGTACGCTTCGGTATTGCCGGCGATCTGAATTGACTGAAAGGTGCCGCCGATCGCTACTGCGGTACCCTCGGTGGGTAGCTGTACTTTGCCGCCGATGATGAAGTCCTCGTTATCTTCACCACGGTTGGTGTCATAGGCAAAAGAAATTTCACCGAAACGCAAGAAACTGATACTCGCCTTGGGGATGTGGGCCGTATCGTCATCCAGAATCGCGTGATAGCCGAGGTCCAACCCGAAATCGGTGCTCCGTTCCCACCCGATTCGCCCGGAGGGAATGCCGATGAGCCCGGTCTGGCCGTTCAGGCTCATACCCTTGAGAGACTGGGCTCCCACCATCGGGACAACCGCCGAGAAGATGATAACCATCAGGACAACCATCAGTGGAAACGTACCTTTTTTGGACAACATCAGAAGCTCCTTTTAAAATGTCTGATACTTCGAAGTGTACTGAAATCGGAGGCAAATTCCAAGAAATAGCGTGGGCGTATTGGCAACGGCGGAATAAGTCGCACAAAAAAGGTCCGCCGTTAACGGCGGACCGGTTCTTGATCTGTCTCTGTCAGGCAATGACCTTGGTCTTGGCCTTTTTCATGTACTCAACGGCGAGCTTGGCGCCGTCTTTTATCGCCTCATACCCGGTGCACCGGCAGAGGTGTTCGTTCAACGGTGAGAACAGCTCGTCATCGGTCGGGTTGGGGTTGGCCTGCAGTGTCGCATACAGTTCCATGACGATTCCGGGAATGCAGTAGCCGCACTGCACGGCGCCGGCGTCAACAAGGGCGCGCTGTATGGGGTGCAGATCCATACCGTTGGCGATTCCCTCTACCGTAACGATCTCTGCTCCCTGAACCTTCTTCATCTGAAGCATGCAGCTCTTTTCGGTCTTTCCGTTTACCACCACGGTACAGGCGGCGCAGGACAAGTTGTCACAGCCTCGCTTTGCACCGGTGAGATTCAGGTTTTCCCGGAGTATATCAAGCAATTTGTCGTTAGGTTCGGCTTCGACGGTGCGTCGTTTGCCGTTAACGGTGAATGTAAACTTTTCCATCCTTACACTTCCTTTTTATCGTTGCCCGACATCGCGGCAAGGATCTGCTGAGGCGTTACCGGAATCTCGGAAAACTCCACGCCGATAGCGTCATAGATTGCGTTCACGATAGCCGGTGCCACACCCAACAGGGGGTGTTCGCCGATTCCCCGGGCTCCAAAGGGGCCAATTTCTCCGGGGGTTTCTACAAACTCAATGGTCTGTTTTCCCGGTGCTTCGTTGAATCGCGGTATGTGGTATTGGTTGAACCGGGGGTTTTTCATCTTCCCGTTTTCGTCAAACTCCAGCTTCTCATAGAGAGCCGCCCCAATTCCCATGACCACCCCGCCGGCAACAACGCCGCGGATAATCATCGGATTGATGACCCGCCCCACGTCAAAGGAGGAGGCAAAGTGGTCAACAAACACGGTTCCCGTCTTCTTTTCGATCCTGATGTCGCAGCCCTGGGCACCAAAGGTGTAGCTTACTCCCATGTTTCCCTGACCGTTCTGATCCGGTCCTGAGTAACGGGGCAACCGGGAGTCCGCTGTAGCCTGGACGACCTCTCCAACGGTGATTCCGTCGGGATACATATAGCCCCGGCAGATCTCAGTCACCGGAACGGAGACACTGGGGTCGCTTTTCAGAAAGACCGAATCGCCGTCGTACTCGAGGAAGTCCTCATCCACCCGCAGCACCTGGGCGGCGGTTTTCTTCAACTGGGCAATCGCCTTCTCGGCGGCCCGGACAATGGCCCGGCCTCCCTGGGTGGTGAACATACTCCCGATGGTCTGCCACTCGTAGGGGCAGTATTGAGTGTCAATTTCGTCGAAACTTCTCACCCGGTCCGGTGAGATCTTTAGTGCTTCCGCCGTCACCTGTTTGACCACGGCACGCAGCCCCTGGCCGACTTCGGCTCCTCCACAGTTTACACTTACACTGCCGTCGTGGTTGAACTTCAGATAGGCGCCTTTTGTTGAGAAGGGAGCACCCTTGGGTGATTTCATGATCGCCGCAAATCCGCGGCCGTAGAAGTACGTGTCGTCTTCTTTCGGTTTTGGCGTCTTGAACAGAGCGTCCTTCACCTTTGTCACCGTGGCGTTGATATCGCCGTTTGTCTTCCAGAGCTTCTCTCCCAGGCACGTTGTCTTTCCCGGTCCCAGGTAGTTCTTTTCCCGCAGTTGAAAGGGGTCCATTTTCAGTTTTCGGGCCAGCCGATCCATCAGAATCTCGACGGCCAAATGCGACTCCTGGTGCCCGTACCCGCGAAAGGCACCCACCGGTGGCGTGTTGGTGTACACGCTGTACCCCTGCAGGTTGGCGTTGGGGAACTCATAGGGTCCGCCGGCGTTATGTGCCGCCGCCATGGCGACGTTGACACCGGTATCGGCGTAGGCGCCGGTTGTGTGAAAGACTGTGGCTTCTATCCCGGTGACGGTACCGTCTTTTTTCGCACCGATTTTCATGCGCGTACGGATCCCGTGACCCAGAAGGGTGCTGGTAAAGTCTTCCTGTCGGGTGGACATGAACTTGATCGGATGGCCGGGAACAAAGCTGGCAATATAGGCTACCGTCTGTTCAATGGTGACGTCCGATTTGTAGCCGAAACATCCGCCCAGATCGACAACGTGCACTCGCACTTCGCCGATTGGTCTGCCGTAGGCGTGGGCCAGATCTTCCCGAACGATAAACGGACAGATCGTTGTTGACCACACCTCTATCTGTCGGTCTTCCTTGAACCACGCAATGGTCCCGTGCGTTTCCATTGCAGCGCAGGAACCCAGGGGATAGTCGAACTCCCCTTCGATGGTGACCTCCGCTTCTTTCATGCCCGCCTGGATATCCCCTTTGTTGAGGGTGTAGTGGCAGGCCACGTTGGTCCCCGGTACCGGCGGGAGTGTCGGAAGGTGCCAGTACTCCCCGTTTCTTTCGTGGATCAGAGCTGCATCGTCCTTCATCGCTTCAAGGGCGTCGGTGTAGACCGGCAAGGGTTCGTACTCGACCTTGATCCCTTTCAGGGCTGCTCGGGCCTGTTCAAGCGTCTCGGCGACGACTGCCGCCAGGGGCTCTCCCATGTGTCGGACCTTCTCTACCGCCATCGGTATCTGATCCGCGATGTTGTCGCCGTAGAAAATATCGGACCCCTGTCCGGTCACTACTTTGACAACCCCTTCCATCGCCTCTGCCTCACTGGTGTCGATCGATTTGATCATGGCGTGGGCGTACTTCGGCCGGAGGATAGCAGCGTGCAGCATCCCCGGTAACTTCACATCGTCCAGGTAGATCGTCTTGCCGGTCACCTTTCCGATGGCGTCGGGACGTTCAATGTCTTTTCCGACATACGTCATCTGTTTCATGAAACCATCCTTATTCTATTTTCCTTGATTTGGGCAATATTTCCATAGCATCGTACCCACGCTTGCCGCCGTAGTCGTCAGCCTCCTCCCCCGTTTTGGGGGAGGTCGATGGTGCTAATTCCGCGAATATCTTTCGTCGCATCTGCGTTTTCGATGTACAGATTCTAAAATTGAATCGTGTTTCTCCTGTCAGGCCTTCTTGGTCACCTTTTCGGCGATGTAGTAGCACAGGACCGCCACGATCATCGCGTTGATAGCGGCAATGCCAAAGGATACAAAGTTACCGACCAGCGCACCGGCGACGACACCGATGATTGCACCGTAGTTGACTTTCTGGGTCGGCTTTGAGCCTTCTTCGTAGTTCTTTCGGTTCCAGAAGAAGTCAAGGGCGATAATGGCACCGACCGGGGGTAACGTTGCATTGAGAAAGCTCAACCAGCCGATGAAGTTAAAGTACAGCCACATTGCAGTAACTGTCCCGATAAAACCGGCGATGAGGACCATGGGGCGTTTTCTGATCTTGGTGATGTTGGAAAGCCCGAGACCGGAGGTGTACAACGCGTTGTCGTTGGTCGTCCAGATGTTGGCTCCCAGCACGAGAATTGCGGGAATTGCCAGGCCCTGGGCGATCATCACGTAAAAGATGTCGTCCGCTCCGGTAAAGGCGCCACCGACCGCACCAAACGCAAACATCAGCGTGTTGCCGAGGAAAAACGCTACAACAGTGGTGATTACCGCACTCTTGTTGGTCTTGGCAAATCGAACAAAGTTGGGGGTGGCGGTACCACCGCTGACGAAAGACCCGATCACCATGCCGACGCCCGCAAAGACGGTAACGCCACCGGCCGACTGCGCAAAGATTGCGTTTAGCCCGCCGCCCTCAACTGCCGCAGTGATCATCGAGTACGTTCCAAGGATGGCGATCAACGGCACCGATATGAGACTGACGATCTCAAGGCCCTTGATCCCGAAGTAGGCAGAACCGGTCATCAGGACACCGGCAATAACCAGGAGAAGAACTGGGCTCACCCCGAGCAACTCCGCCGTCGGGATCGCAAACATCGCAACACCAACGCCAAACCAGCCGATCTGGGTGAAGGTGATCAGCGCGGAGGGTAGAAACGACCCAACCGTGCCAAAGGAGCGTCGTGCGAGAAGGTCCAGGCTCATTCCCGTCGAGCTACCGATGTACCCCAGGATGCCGGTATACGCACCGAGGATGGTGCCTCCGATGAGAATCGCCCAGACAAATCCGCCCAGGTTGAGTCCGTTCCCAAGACGGGCCCCTACGCTCATACTTGCCGAGAAAAAGGTGAATCCCAGCATGATGACAAACATCGACAAAAACCCTTTACGGGCAGACTGCGGTACCGGCTCTAGAGAGTAATCGGCATCGACATGCCCTTGTTGTTGGGAAGTATTGTCCA
Source organism: Alkalispirochaeta sp. (assembly GCA_041677905.1). Taxonomy (GTDB): domain Bacteria; phylum Spirochaetota; class Spirochaetia; order DSM-27196; family Alkalispirochaetaceae; genus Alkalispirochaeta. The sequence continues at coordinate 9,611 of JBAYPC010000033.1, forward strand.
TTAGTGACCTCCGATATGATTGTTGGTGTAACTAGTTACACTGTGTCTTTCACTATAGGTCCGAAAGCGGGTGCTGTCAATTTCATTAGACAACCGATGCGTGGTACCATACCTGTGCAGGGAAGCTGTGCAGGGAAGCTGTGCAGGGAACGATGCGGGTGCGAATGGCATGAATATCAAGCGAGTTGCAAAAATTGCCGAGGTCTCGGTCGCCACCGTCTCGCGGGTGCTTAACCACCCGGAACGTGTCAGCCCGGAGACGCGTGAAAGGGTGCTCACCGTGATCAGGGAGAAGAACTACACTCCCAACTGGTTTGCCCGGGGGCTTAACCACGCCAAGACCAACACGATCGCCATTCTCGTACCCGCCTTCGTCAACGACATCTACCAGGAGATCATCGCGGGGATCGAAACGGTCGCCCACAAAAAACGGATTGCGGTATTTCTCTGTGATACCCACAACGACCGCAGTGCCGAGTACGAGTACCTGTCGATGGTGGTGGAGCGGCGGGTGGACGGCGTTGTACTCGTGTCGTCCCTTCTTGAGGGGGAGGAGACGGAACTTCTCCACTCGGCGAAAGTGCCGTGCGTAGCTGTGGGGCCCAACTGGACCGACGGTTGCCGCGCCCACTGTTCTATTGACCAGGCCGGAGGGGTGTACCACCTTACCCGGCACATGCTGGAGATGGGGCACCGCCGTCTGCATTTGCTGGTAAGTAACGCCCACCAAGGAGAACGGGAAGAGATCGAGCGGGGATTTCTGGATGCGTGTGCAGAGGTACCGATAACCGGGGAGGTCCACATCGGGGAGGACAACGTTCGAGGAGGATACCTCGTCGGGAAAAAACTCCTCCAGCACAACCGTTCCGGCGTCGCTCTCATCACCCGGTCGAGTCACCAGGCGTTTGGCGTGATGCAGGCTGCACAGGAGGTGTCGGCTCCCATCCCCGAAAAAATCGCCATTGCCAGCATGACCGGATCGCCGATGAGCGCCGTGGTTTCACCACCCTTGACGCACCTCGATCAGCCGGCAGTACGCCTCGGCATGGTTTCGGCACGAATGCTCTTCGATATGGTAGAGCATGAATGGACCGCCGACGGAACCGAGCCGCCGCAGAAGATGGTGCTTCATCCTCGGTTGAAGATCGGAATGTCTTGCGGGAACACCAAGCATATCTACGAGTTATTTGACTGATGAAATTACCGCTAATGAAAAACGGAGAGATTCTATGGCAACATCAATACGATTGATGGGTCTGCAGTTAAAAAATCCGGTCATCGTTGCCGCCGGCCCCTGGGCACGGGACGGGGCATCGTTGCAGCGGTGTATCGACGCCGGGGCCGGGGCCGTTATCACCGAGACGGTAACGATGGAGGCCAACGCCAACATCTACCCCCGTCTCTATTACGACAAAAACCGGCTCTTCAACACCAAGTTGTATTCCAACCTGCATCTTGAGGAGTGGGAGGAGGAAATCCGCAGCGTCGACCGGAAGGATGCCAAGTTGATTGTGAGTATCTGGGGCTCTTCGGCCTCGGAGCTCGCCTACCTTGCCGCCAAGGTTGAGCGAATGGGGGCCGACGCGATAGAAATCAGCATCTCCGCCCCGATCGGCACCCGCAACCAGAGCATCAACAACCACCCGGTCCAGATATACGAGTACATCAAAGCCGCCGTCGACGCCGTCAGGATTCCGGTGATGGTCAAGCTCTCGTACGAAGCGGCGATCTCTCCCGATATACTCACCTCAATCGCCGAGACCGGCGCCCGCGCGGTGAGCGCCATCGATGCGCTTAAGGGTATTTCCGGGGTGGATATCGAGGAACAGCGCGCGCAGATGCCGGCCTACGGCGGTTACACGGGGACCAACATTCGCCCGGCCGCACTCGCTACAACCGCCTCGCTCAAACAGCAGACATCCTTCGAGATTTGCAGCGTAGGGGGAATATCGACGTACCACCACGTACTGGAATTTCTGATGCTCGGCGCCCAGGCGGTCCAGATTGCATCGGTAATTCATCTCCACGGGTACGAGGTGATCTCCACCATCATCTCCGACCTCACCGCGTGGCTGTTGAGCCACGGACACCGGGACGTGTCTGCAATAAGCGGTGTCGCCCTTTCGACTCTCCAGCCCTTTGAAGACATCAAGCCCATCCCAATGCACGCCCGCCTTACCCGGGACTGCGGCGAACCGTGTGAGATATGTCACCAGAGCTGTATCTACGGCGCGGTAGACCGGGATGAGCGCGGCCTTATCCGTATCTCCCCGGACCGCTGTACCGGGTGCGGCCTGTGCATCGACCGCTGTCCCCTCAATCTGATACGGCTGGTCTGGGATTAGGGTATACTCCAGAGCATGAACCCCGAATCGGCTAACGCTATCCGTCCGCTGACGCCGGAACTGGAGGCAAACATCGAGCGCAGTCCCCTGCTCAACATCGATACCTTCCTGATTCCCAGCCCCTACGTACGGGAGGCGGACATCAGGAAGGACTACGACCACAGTTTTGTCTGGGTCGAAGAGGGCGAACTCCTCGGCTATATCCTGGTCTACTCTAACCCGGAACAGAACTCGTACCTGATCTACAAGATCGTCACCAGCCCGTTTGTCCGCGGCCGCGGTATCGGGACCGCCCTGGCAGCCCATCTGGTCCATGCGATTCCCGAAGAGGCGACGGTGTACCTCTACATCTGGGAACGGC
>JBAYPC010000034.1:0-12276 GCA_041677905.1 Alkalispirochaeta sp.
GTCGCCGGTTCCAGGTGAATGTCGTCGGCGTCCGGAGACTTGAATTTACAACCGATGAAGACGGCAATGAAATATCCCGGACACGATTTGTCCTTCCCGAGGCGTCGACGGTGATCGGCAAGAACGACCGCCTTCTCCTGATCGGTACCGAATATCATATTTCGAAATTCGCCGGGGGGACTGGTAAACCATGAAAACAGCTCGCCGACGGACATTTCTGCTTCCCCGGGGCTGGGTAATACTGGGAACACTGCCGGTCTTTCTCGCTTTGTTGGGAATGTTCATCGTGATGATCGTTGCGTATCCCGATATCCCCGATTCTGCCGTCCGGTTCCGAAAGTTAATAGAAGGTGGTGCAGCTCTAACTGCGGTAACCGCCGTGTTTCTGATCTGGTGGTACGCTGTAGTGACCGGGCGGAGTTACCGTCTGGAACGGGAGTTGGCACGTATACGCGCCGGTTCGCACCGGTTATCGCCGACTGACAAGCACGCCGAGCTGTCCCGTCTGGGTGCAGAAATTCAACAGTACGGCGCTCAGCTGACCCGTCTTTCTAACGTAAAAACGGGCCGGATAAAAGCGCAACAGACCTTGATACAGACTTTGATGCGCAGCGTCGAGGACAGGGTTATTCTGGTCCTCTCCGGTTCGGGGACGCAGTTGTACACTAGTGCCGGCTGGGCGCAGAACCAGGATGACGAGAACACGGCTGAACCGACGATGGAGCCGGGACCGGCCGCCATTGCCGCCCACCTGCTGGCGGGAAAAGGACCGGGCTCGGTACAGGTAAACGGCGTGGACATGACGTTTGCCGGTGTTTTCGGGCGTACCCTGGCCTCACCGTCGATTTCCGGCGATCACGATGACTACCAGACAACGCTGGTGTACATCGTCATTTCGGACCAGGACCTCTCGGTTCCCCAGACGACTTCGGCAGCACCGAAATCGGGGAGTGTCGGAAAACCGGGGCTGGCCGAACGGTTACGTGCTTTTTTGAAACGTTGAAAATCGTGAGGCTACTCTAATCGGCCGGCGTCGGCTCGGACCCCGTTCTAATCTGTTCCATCTGTCGCTGCAGGTCCAGCATCCGAGCCGCCATCTGCCGTGTTTCCGAGGCCGGCTGGAAGGTAGGGTCGATCATCAAGGCGTGGCTTGTCAGTTCGATAGTCCGCTCCAGATCTCCTTGGGCAAACGCCTCAAGGGCGTCCAGATAGTAATCGCGGACTATGTCCTGTCGATCTCTTCGGCCCCGGTCTCCCAGCGAAAAGCTCGCCTGCAGGCTGAACCGGTCGAAGGTCCGCAGTTGGGTTGTCATGTCCAGCGTGTAGTTAACGGTGACCGTCATATCACTCATTCCAATACTACCGCCTAAGTTGATGCGGGGGTTACCGCCTTTCAGCTGATAACCTCCTCGAAGCATAAAGAAATCGGTGACCGTCACGGCAGTGCCAAAGGCATACCCTATCGGCGGTGCCGGAAGATCCGAAAACGGCATAACCGGAACGTTGATATCTGCGGTTACCAAAACCGGCCGAAGGGGCGAGTAGGCAATACCGGAAGACCACGTGGTTGGCAGTGGTTCGTTAAGGACGTTGGGCCCAAAGTTGCGCAAGGTCGTTCCTATCGACATATTACGACTGCTGGAAGGGTAGAATTTGAGAAAGTCAAATCGTGTGAGGACGCCAAAGTCCCCCATGACACCGGCAGCGGACTGTTCCGGTACGATGACGTCGGGGATGTCACGGTATGCCAGTTTGAGATTCGCCCCGACCGCAAGGCCATGGTAGTAAAAGCTGTTGAAAAAGTTGTACGAAACGTTAAACGCTGCAACGGCCTCACTGTACCGTGCCGTTGCACGTTGGACGCCAAAGTCATCGTACTCCGTAAAGGGCACATGCAGGTATTTTATCCCCACACCGGTGCCCAGGTTGTCAAAACGGGTTGTATAGGCGGCGCTTTCCATGTTTGTGTCGGCGATGAGGTTATTGTGAAACACGGCAAGTTCAGTGTTGAGGATACCTGCACTTGCCGCAGGATTTGCCTCCAGGTACGTGACGTCCCGGCCGGCGGCGGTATATGCCGATCCCAGGGCCTCGTATTCTCCGCCCATGGGAATTTCCAGGGTAGGGAAAACCGTCAGACCGGTGTTTTCCACATCTTCGACAGAGTACCGTTCGGCGATATCACCGTACCAGGTGCTGAATGCCTCATCGGGGACACCTGCCGCCGAAGCGTACGCCGTTATTACCAGTCCGAGAAAAAAGAAAAGTACTCTGTCCTTACGAAGTGTCACTCTAAGTTTCATTGTATCGCGCCAGTGCCGATTATTCTATATAGGGTATCGGCTTGTCGGAGTAGCGAATCCAGTGCTGGTGGTGATAAACTGTAGTTGGGCAGGGGATGTATAAAAAAGTAGTTCTTGTGATCATCTCAACGGGTATTCTCCTTCTTAATCCGATGTACCTGTTCTCACGAGGACGCCAGGAAGATCCTATTCGGCAGGCCCGGGAGCTCGTGGCCGAAAACCGGATAAATGAAGCGATTCTGCTCCTCGAACAGACGGTACGGGATGACCCTGAACGGATCCAGCAGGCCGAATCTCTCCTCCGGACCATTCGGGAAATCCGCGGCAGGTATAATTTCCTCTTTGATGAACTGATCGACAACCTGGTCAACAACCCCGACGACATTGAACGGACCCTCCGGATCGTAGACGAGATGGAAGCACTGGACGAATATCCCAACAAACGAGTTGTAGAGCAGATAGAAGACGCCCGTATCGTCGCCCAACTCGCCTATGATCGGAGCATCGTCGAGCAGAGAATGGACGCCGCCCGGGAGCTCCTGGCCGCAGACGATTACAAGGGAGCTGTGGACGTGTACCTGAGCCTCCGTAACCTGCAGCGCCAGCGATTTGAAGAAAGGGGATACGGAGATATCTTTGTTGATACGGTGAACTCCGTTGTTGCCCGTATTCCCGAACAAGCTGATGTTTTCTTAGAGCGTCTTGGACCGTATCGTAAACAGGGAGATCTGGTTCGTCAGGCCGCCGGTGGAAATGATCTGACCAAGGTTGGGCAGGGTGTGCTGACGTCTTTTTACACCGAGGCGCTTCAGATGTGGGGTGTTATTGGCGAGTTGTCCCGCCTCTCCGGAGATGTGGCTCTTGTCCGTTCTCAGGTGGCATTACAGTTTCCCAACGATCCGGTGGATTGGTACCTGACCTTTCAGGACATTATCATTCGTGGCCGACCGACTTTCCGGGGGGAAGAGGGGCTCACGTATGCTGTAGAAGAGGCGTATCAAGATTCGTTAACACCTCTGGTAGAAGCGGGACAAAACCGGACTGAAGAACTCCTGGTTCGCGCCGACGAGGAGTCCAGGGCTGACCGATACCCGGAAGCGGGACTCTTGTATGAAGAAGCGGGACAGAACGCCCGCTTGTGGAAAGAGGCGGAAGCGGCGCGAATTGGCCTTTTTGAAACAGACCCGCCTCCGGCCCAGGTTGTTGCATCGTATCCTCCCGATTCGGCAGAAGAGGTCCTGTGGTCCGACGGTGTCATTGCGGCTATCGTCAGCCTGGCAGATCTGTCGGAAATCATGGCCGCTTTTGTCCGGAGTGGCGGCGACGCAGGTGCCGATGACGTCGATGATACGGACGTACTCCCGGTCCTTGTAATCAGAAAAACAGAGACAAACAGGATCACCACGTCCCTTCAGGCCGGTCAGGCCGATTGGAAAGCCGACCGGCAGGTATACGAGACTATTCCGGAAGAATACCTGCATCCTCGCCTCGTCGAGCGTCTTACCGAAACAGATACTCGGTGGACCGATGCCCTTGAACGAACGGTCTCTCGAGAACGGAATCTGGTGAAGCGTATTGCCTTTCTCAAGACCGAAACGGTTCCCGATTCAATCACCGAATTTGAAAAACGTCTCTCTCAGACTGAACCGCTGAACGAAGGTGTTTCAGAACCAATCCCCGGTATCGACGATGGGTTTAGGGTTCTTCGTTATCCCGACGAAGCACTTGCGGCGTACCAGGAAGTACTGACCGAGGCAACCAACGTTTATCGCACCGTGGAGGAGGCGATTGCAACGGTACAGACCGAACCGGAATACGTCCGCGCCGGCGATGTCGTTGCCGATGCAGCGTTGCGGCTCGATGAACTTGAAGATGATCTGGCTGCAATAATCGCAGGGGCAGACCAGGGAGTTACAGTTTCCCGAGAACTCATCGCTCAATCGGAAACGCTGGTAGATGAGGCAGTCGCACGAACTGCCGACATGCGAGCAGCCATCAGCTCTCTGCAGGTTGACGCTGCCCGGAACAACTTCAACGCCGTGAGGGAGGCGTATTTTGAATCTTTGGAGTTGCGGGAGAATCCGGAGTTTCGCCGTGTGGTCGATGCCCGTATCCAGGCGTTGGGTGACGAGCTGCAGGAGCTGGAAAACGTCGTTGTGATCCAACGAGTCCGGGAGCTTTTGACGCGTGCCAACAACTTGTACAACCAGGATGAGTTTGTCATCGCCCGGGACGCCCTTCTTGAGGCACAGCAGACGTGGGAGCAGACTAATATCGATCCCAACACCGAAATAGAACGACTCTTGCGTCTTGTGACGGCGGCGTTGAGCCTGGAAGAAGGTCGCGATCTTGCAATCACCGATCCCCTCTATCCCATCCTGAGTAATTACCTGAGTATTGCCAGAGAGGACTACAATCGGGCCGTTTCGTTGTACAATAGCGGCCGGGAAAGACAGGCGGAACCGCTTTTTGACCGGGCTATAGAAAACCTCCGGAACGTCCGGGACGTGCGGCCGCTGAACTGGGAGGCCCGCATACTGGAACTCAGAATAGCGCAGATCAGAAACGCCGACGATTTTGAATCCGTATTTGCAACTCGGTATCAACAGGCCCTGGACCGGTTGGACAAAGACGGTCCCCTGGAAGTCTACAGCGAACTGGAAGTTCTGGCTGAGATCAATCCTGACTACCCGGGTATCCAGAATCAGATTCGAAGGCTCGAAATTGCTCTGAATCTCCGTCCTGACCCGGTCGACGCCGCCCGACGACAGCAGGCATCAACAATTTACCAGCGCGCCCGGGGCCTCAGTACCGGCAGCCGAGATCAGGTTATGGTCGCTGTTTCACTCCTTGAGAATGCCATCCAGCTGGATCCCACAAATGGGCAAGCAGCTTTTCTCCTGGACCAGCTTCGGATTCAACTGGGAGGACAGGCTACCGTGGCACTTACTACCAACGATGAACAACAGTTTCGTCGGGCGGAGACGTTATTCAGCCAGGGCCAGGCGTTGCAGGCGTTTTCCATCGTCGAACGGCTGCTGCAGGATCAGGAAAATCGGAACTATCCTCCTCTGGTCGATTTACGGCGTCGAATCGCCTTGCGGCTGGGCATTTGAGAAGCGGAATGGTGATGGGTAAAATGGTTAGTTCCAGACGGCTTGGTCGTGTCTTTGTGTTCATCCTGTACGTATTGGGGGGATTAGTTTCGCCGGTTGCCCCGCAGACTCAGCAGACTCAGCAGACTCAGCAGACCCAACCAACGCGTTACTTCGAAGCGCCCCGAACACTGGCGACGGGGCAGATTCGGTTTCCCCGCATGATGACCACAGACGACCGTCTTGTGGTGGTCTACCAGGAGATGGTTCCCGATCCGAATGAAACCGAGCGTGGGAATCTCTATATTTCTCTCCAGTGGTCGGAAGATGGACGCTCCTGGACCACATTAGACCGGGTTATCGGACCGGTCGCCTATGCCGGTGACAGCCCCCCTTATGTCTACTCCGTCGTGATCGATCCCAACAACGAGCTCTATGTAGCCGTCACGGAATCGGCTGAACGGACGGTGATCTATCGGGGCAGCCTGTCGAGCCAAAAGTTTAACGCTGTTCACGAGTTACGAACGGCCCAGACGAACGTCGCTCCCCGATTGTCAATAACATCGACCGGTTCGGTTCTCCTTTTTGTCAACCAGAATCTTGAAGGTCGGCAGCAGGCCGTGTACGTCTATTCCGACACAGGTGATGACTGGTCCGAACCTAAAGCACTAGAGCCGGATCCTGCGGTCGGGCTGACGTTCATACCGTCCCACGCAGCCTACGACGGTCGCGACTACGTCGTATATCAGGGTCTCAACATTACCGCCCGCAGTACCTACCAGCTCTATCTGAAAATCAGCGATGACGGAGGCAAGACGTGGTCCCAGGGCCGACGAGTGACGAATTTTATCAACCCGGCCCTTTCGGACGACCCCGATCTTTTTGATAACCAGCGGCCCCACTTGGTGGGCGACCCCTGGAGGGACCAACTGCTTCTCGCCTGGGAACGGCGGTATTCTTCGGGCAATCCCCAGTTATACCTCCTGGGGTTCGACCGGAACGGTGAACCAAACGGGCTGGTTGAGGAGGTCACGGGACGGTTCGACCTGGCTCGGTCCCCCCGTATCGCCTTTGACGGGACGGAACCGGTCCTAACCTGGTTTACCAACCCCCAGGGGAACAGCCGGGTTATTCTCGGACGCCGTGAAGGGTTTCGTTGGGTGCCCCAGACGCTAAGCCCGATGATCGGTGAAGCTACGTTCGCAGAAGCCGTTTCATTTAAGGGCCACCTTCATATCGCCTGGCAAAGGCGGTCCGGAGAGAAAGGGGCCGAGGTTGTCTATCTGGAACCCGATCAGAGAGTGGATATCCCCGGGGTTCGAGGCGGTAACTTTCGCATTGGCAGGCGCAGTGGAAATCCGACGGCCCGTTTCGTCCTGGAGGACCCGGCCGACGCATCCGGCATCCGTGGGTACAGCTACACCTGGTCCCGTGATCCGGCGGCCGATGTTCCTCAGGAGATCATGCAGCGGGTACCTGAGCGGACGGTAACGGTCCAGGCCGATGAAGACGGAGAATGGTACTTGCGGGTGCGGGCCACCGATTTTGCGGGTAACTGGTCGGCTCCGGCGACTGTTTCATTCTATCTGGACAACACGCCTCCAGGGCCGGTTACATTCCCGCCCCCTCCTCTGGATGAAAATGGATTTGTCGTCTCAAATACCTTTCAGGTTGGATGGAATCCACCGGAGGACGAACCCGATCTTGGCGGCTACAGCACCCGCCTGGATTACTTAGGAGAAAATATCGCTCCACGTGACGGCTTGCCCCAGGTCTCGCAGATGCCTCAGGTGCCCCAGAGGATCACGTCTCGAACTCCCAGTGCGGGTGGGACCAATCTGGATGACGGTCTCTGGGTGCTGACGGTGGCGGCCGTAGACGCCGTCGGCAACGTGGGGCCTCCCCGTAGTCTGCCCCTTCGTTTGAACAAATACGTCCCGGTCACCCAGGTGTATGCCATAGATATCAGTCAAGATCGGTTAGGCCGGTACTCCGTAGAAATCCTGGGACGCGGCTTTTCCAGCAACGGCACAATTCGGCAAGTTGTCATCGATCGGGATGGCGAGCCTCCGTACGACTACGCGTTTAACGCCTGGCAAAACCAGTATTCCGTCGTTGGTGACCGCCGGATTACGGGGTTGAAAATAGACGATATAAAGACCGACCAGTACAGGATCGGACTTCTTCACTCCGAACGGGGCATGTACATATCTCCGGAAACGATTGCATTCACCGAACGCGGTACAATTCGATACGGTGATTTTACGCCTGTTTTTGCTCCAGGGTATCGCACCGACTACGGTGGAGTGGAGCGAACGGTTCAAGATCTGGTGTATCTTCTGGTTTTAGTGGGGGCGGTCATTCTGATTGTCGTTTCTGCGGGGAGACTGGTCGGTATCACCCGTGAGATGACATCACTTGGACGAGAAGCGGCTATACTCGTCCGGGGTGAACTGGTAGTAGAGGCCGACGAACGGGAACGGCAACGAGAAAGGGCGCAGCAGATGAAAATTCACTGGACGGGACTCCGTATCAAATTCATGTTTTTTATTGTTCTACTGGTCATCGGCGTGGTTTTACTCGTTGCCGTCGTTTTGGGACGAAATGTTCTTGAACGACAGGAGAGTATTCTCGTCAACGGACTGCAAGAACGGATAGAACTTCTGGTTGAAGGGCAGGTAACCGGTGCACGCCCGGCTCTTGAAAACCCACAGCTCAACCTGGATCAGCTGCAGAACCTGGCCAACCAGGGAGACGTTATGTCCGAAGCTCTGTACGTGTCGATAACGGCGCTGGACCGGCAAGACAGGCTGCGCACGATATACGCCACCACCGATCCTGCCGTTATCGACGCCGAAGACGACCGTATTGACACGGACAACTACATCATCGGTGTGTCCCGGCTGAACGATTCGATAAGCGAACAGGTAGAAGCGTTGGCGGCGGAGTTAAACGCCCGGGCGGGTGAGGCTTTGGGTTCCATACCCGCCGAAATTGAGCAGCTGACACGACAGGCCCAACAACTCATTCTGCAGGGAGCAGGGGATGACGAAATTGCCCGGATCGACGAGGTTCGAACCGAACTGCTTCGTCGTGGACAGGAACGGCTTGCGCGTATTGCCGGTCCCATTCGCAGCGATCCTGCCTTCGACTTCGACCGATTACGCAGAGATGTTACAACCTATCTCTTCTATAAACCGGTTATGGCCATCGTTCCCGGAGCGGGTGCGGATTTCAGGAATTTTTACCGGGGAACCATACGGGTCGCCATTTCCACCCAGCTCATTATCGATGAAATCACCCGGACCCGACGGGATTTGATCATTACCACCATGATCATCGCCGCAGCAGCGGTGGCAATGGGTATACTCGGCGCCTATGTCCTGGCAACAGTCGTTGTACGGCCCATTCTGCGCCTGGTAGGCCTTGTAGAAGAGATCACCGCCACCGAAGACAAGGCAACTCTGAAAGGACGATCTCTGACTCTGCGGAGCAAGGACGAACTCACCCAGTTGGCTACGTCGATCAACCAGATGATTGAGGGTCTTGTGCAAGGCGCTGAGACGACGAAAGACCTCATGTTTGGTAAGGAGACCCAGAAGGCGTTTATCCCCCTGGAACGGATCAACGACGACACCAAGAAGACCCACGGTTCCATGGAGACCAGCCACGCAGTCTTCTTTGGGTATTACGAGGGAGCCAAGGGCGTTTCCGGGGACTACTTCGCCTATCAGGTTCTGGACGATCGGTACGTGGCGGTGGTTAAAAGTGACGTCGCCGGTAAAGGTATTCCGGCGGCCCTCATCATGGTACAGGTGGCTACCATGTTCAACGACTACTTCCGAAACTGGACGCTGGAGAGTCCCGGTCTGGATCTGTCGTCACTGGTTCTGAGAATCAACGATACCGTAGCTGAACGGCAGTTCAAGGGGCGTTTTGCCGCATTGACCGTCGGAATTCTTGATACCCATAAGGGTGCGTTCTATACGGCCAACGCCGGTGACGTAAAACTGCATATCTTCAGGGGTGCAACCGGTGAGGTGGAAGAGCTGGACATTCCCGGCGGTCCCGCAGCGGGAACCTTTTCCAGTGCCGATTTGCCGATCCAGTTTCCCCAGGAAATGAAACAGATCGCTCTCGGAGATATGCTGCTTCTTTTCACAGACGGTCTGGAAGAGGCCAAGCGTCTGCTCCGCAACAAGGACTGGAAGACGTTTACCGTGACCGATGAAATGATACAGTCCGGTTCTGTCGCCGAAGGGTTGCATTCCGGGGAAGACGGAGAGGAGTTTTCCAACGAACGGGTCCACAGCATTATTGGGGCTGTGGTTCGGCGGGAACAATACCGGTTGACCCGCCTTATGAACCCCGTGGAAAACGAAGAACTGGTATTCGACTTTGCCACGTCGGAAAATCCCGTGCAGGATGTAGTCCTTGCCGTCGTTGCGATAGAACGGATATTCAGAATGGTACCCGATCCTGCAGCAGGCCCGGACGATCGCGTCAGAGTAGACCGCATTGTCCATGATTTTCTGCAGAAACACTTTCTGCAGTACAAGCGGTATTTTGGCAACCCCGTTGAACGACGAAGTCAGGACCAGGACACAAAGGACCAGGATCAGGACAACGAGCGCGGCCTATCCGGTATTGAAAGTGAGTACCTGGAATTCAGTCACATATACGAGGACGAACAGTTTGACGATATCACGATGCTGGTGGTCGCGCGGAAATAACGGGCTGGTATTCCTGGCCCGACAACTGGTATCAGATGCAGGGTTTTTCACCGGGTTTCATCGGAACCGAGGCGGATGAGTTTACGGAAGAGTCGGTGTCGGGTTTTGTCGTCAAGGGGGCCAAAACTGACGTGGACGATCTTACCCCTTTGGGATGTACGCAACGCTGTTCCGGGTACGGTGATCGGGGTGGCGCTTTCGGCATCTACAGTGCAGTCTATGCGAGTTCCTGAGATGATCTTCTTGCGGGGGTTTTTGATGGCGGCACCGCCGATGCTGATATCCGCCGTTTTGGACCGGATCGGTTTTACCGAAACTCCCGGGATGGTGATTGTCACCGGTAGTTCCGACTCTCTCCTGCGGTATTTTCGCCGCTGGACGTGTTCGACGTACCGGGAATGCTGCAGAAGGAGATGTTTGTCCTCCACGTTCTTCACAACAGAGTGGAAATGGTACATACCGTCGGGACTGTTACAAACGACTTCTACCGGTGTTTCCAGAGGAAAGGAAGTTCGTCCCTTGTCGATTCGAACCGATACACCCTGGTCCGTGCCGAGGAGGAGTTCTCCTACCGCCATGTTGAGATTACGGTCTGAGATGGACACTTCAGAACCGGCAGGAATAGAACTGCTGGAACGGCCGCCGGCGGTTAAAACGGCGCTGTCTACTTCCAGTTTGTTAAGAAGACGCAGGACTTCAACCTCTGTGACAATGCCTTCCCGGATTCCTTTCCGAGCTGCCTTTAGAAGCATCGCGTCGTCGTCGATCAGTCTGTTTTGGTTACTTGGGTCCTTGAGAAACCAGGCGAGATGGTCTAATGTCCGTTGCTCTCGGCTGGAAAGATGGATCAGGTCTCTCCGGGTCTGGGCGTATGATCGCAGCAGTGGTTCAGGCGGGTTTTTTTTTCGTTCCTCCTGGATCTTGGTGTTACGGTGTCTACGGTAGAGTTGATAGAGAACAAGCACTACAACGATACCGGCGATCATGGCCAGGAAAATGTACGTTTCAGAGGTGGTTGTATTAAAACCGCGGCTGATATCACCTAACATGAAACCTCCTTACCGGTCCGGGGGAATTCTAGGCTGGAAATGGTAAACTGTCCACAGGAGAATTGTTGAATGTCCATGCCAATTGCGGAGTTTTTAGTAAATAGTGCTGTACGAGGAGTGCTGCGGGTCGTCTGTCGGATTGACAGAGACGAATTGTCGGCTATTCCGGACCGAGGACCGGGTATTCTCGTCACCAATCACTCCACAAATTTAGAAGGTCCGATTTACTATGTTCTGTTAGATCCTCGGGCAAAGACTGCATTGGGAAAACGGGAGCTCTGGGACAACCGGACTACCCGGTTTTTCATGCAGCTTTGGGGTGTCATACCTCTGAACCGATCCGGACCGGACCGCAAAGCTCTCTCCCGAGCGCGAAAGGCACTGGAGCGAGGTGAACTTCTTGGCATTGCCCCGGAAGGGACTCGGAGCCGAACGGGACAGCTTCAACGCGGCAGACCCGGTGCAGCGTTGCTGGCTACCGGCGCCGACGTTCCCATAATTCCGATGGTCCAGTGGGGTGTTCAGGATTTACTGCGCAATATTCGGCGTTTCCGACGGACAAGGGTGCACTTCAACGTTGGACCACCCTTTTACCTGGCCATACCCGAAGGAGGAGAACCCTCCCGGGAGGACCTCCGAAAAATGGCCGATGAGATTATGTACCAGCTTGCCGTTCTGTTACCTGAACGGTTCCGGGGATATTACAAAGACATGTCAAAGATGACGGAAGACTACATTCGCCGTATACCGGCACAGAGGAGCAACTAATGGGAGTGAGAGGAGAGCTGTTTTCCGCTCGGGCGCGGAGTCGCAACGACCGACGGACCTACTTTTTTAACGTAAAGGAAAACCGGCGGAACGATCTGTTTCTCACTATAGTTGAGAGCAAGAAACTTGAAGGTTCCGAGCAGTTTGAACGCCACCAGATTGTGGTGTTTGAGGACGATATCGAGTTGTTCAAAAAGGGACTTGATACGGTGATGGAATACCTGGACAGCAGAGACAAAGGAAAGTCGGGGAGGGCAGAATCACGTCGGCCGGCACCAAGAGACCGAAAAGACCAGAGAGATCGGAGAGACCGGGACCAGCGGTCATA
>JBAYPC010000035.1:0-12076 GCA_041677905.1 Alkalispirochaeta sp.
CTACCCCGACGGCATCAAAGGGTCGGACATTCCCGTAGACGCCCGGGTCATTGCCGTAGCCGATACTCTCGACGCCATAACGACAAACCGGACGTACCGCGCGAAACGGACGTTTCGCCACGCCGTGGAAGAACTTCGGCGGGGTGCCGGGTCGGCTTTTGATCCGGTCATCATCGCCGCGGTCCTTCAAAAAGAGACCCTCACCCAACTCTTCCGGCGCAGCAACTACTACGGCTCCGACACCGACACACCACTTAAAGGCGATCAGAACGATTACAGTGCCCGCCTTACAACCTGGCTCTAACCCGGTGACACCGTTCTCACAGTCAAGAGAAAAAATAATCGCCATCGTCATGGATACTTCTTTTACATCACTGTGTCTTTCCACCATATTCCCCGGGTATTTTCATTGACTAAGTTAGGTCTGGGTGATAAAGTTAGGCTTACTTAACATATTCCAGGCAACGTAATTTCGGAGGTTATTATGGTCTCTCTCAACTCGCTCAAAACGGGCGACCGCGGGAAAGTTGTGCGCATTGCTGAAGGTGGGCAAGCCTACCGTTCCAAACTGCTCTCCATGGGCGTCACACCGGGAACGGAATTTTCGATCGTTCGCTTTGCGCCCCTGGGTGACCCCATTGAGCTGGAGATCAGAGGGTATCGACTGTCACTGCGAAAAGCTGAAAGTGAAATTGTCATGGTCGAGGTAGCGACATGAGCACTGCAGTACACACATCCGACAGAACGATAGCCATGGTCGGCAATCCGAACAGCGGCAAAACGACGGTATTTAACGGACTTACCGCCTCCCGACAGCGCGTGGGAAACTGGCCCGGTGTAACCGTAGAGAAAAAACAGGGACACTTGTTCATAGCTGCGCCGTCCCTGCCTATGGTGACAGGCGCCGGTACTCCTGGAGAATCTCCGGCGCCACACTCTTCAACGGTAATCCCTCGCAGTTCCAGTGAAATGTTCCAAAAGCATCTCAAACTGGACGTTATCGACCTTCCGGGTATCTACTCCTTGAGCGCCGGCAGCGAGGACGAAATAATCGCCCGGGACTTTGTCCTTTCCGGTGGGTATGACCTGGTCGTAAGCATTGTCGATGCGGCCAATCTTGAGAGAAATCTCTACCTTACACTGCAGCTGATCGAAATGAACGTACCCGTCCTTGTTGTTCTCAATATGATGGACCGCGCCACGGCAAACGGCATTGAAATCGATCCGGAACACCTGGCAACCCACCTCGGGTGCCCCGTAGTTCCTGCGGTAGCTACCTCCAGAGAGGGGATCCTTGCTATCCGCCGCGCCATAGAGGCGATGCTGCTGGATCCCGTTCCCGCTACCGCTCATATCGTGTATCCGCCGTCGGTCGAACGGGTCATCACCCGGTGGAACGAGAAACTACGCCCCGTCGGTGAAGCGATTGGAGTCCCGGCACGGTACGTCGCCATACGCCTTCTTGAAGGTGACCCCCTTATCCGGCAGCGGGTCGCGACTCTCGGTGCGGTGTCACAGGACGAACAGAACGAAGCTGTCCTGGCAATTCGAAACGAGCTCCAGGAGGAGCTGGATATCGTGATCGCCGACGGGCGTTACGGGTTCATACACGCCGTGACTCGGGACGTTATCACCCGAAAACCGTCACGTGAGTCGGTAACGGAGAAGATCGACAACGTTGTGATGCACCGATGGCTCGGGTTACCGATCTTCCTTGGCGTGATGTACATCGTTTTCTGGGCGACCATCGCCGTGGGTGGAGCGTTTATCGACTTCTTCGACCTATTCTTCGGAACGGTATTCGTGGACGGGTTCGGAACACTTCTTGAATCGGTCGGTACACCGATATGGTTGACACGGATTCTCGCAGACGGCATCGGTGCCGGTATTCAGACGGTTGCTACCTTTGTTCCGATTATCTTTATGATGTTTTTTATGCTGTCCCTCCTGGAAGACTCGGGGTATATGGCCCGCGCGGCCTTTGTCATGGACCGCATCATGCGGTTGGTAGGTCTTCCGGGGAAGTCATTCGTACCGATGCTCGTCGGATTCGGGTGTACCGTCCCCGCCATTTCAGGGACGCGCACCCTGGAGACAAAAAAAGACCGCTTCATGACGATCTTTATGGCTCCGTTTATGAGTTGCGGAGCCCGCCTTCCGGTGTACGCGCTTTTTGCAGCGGCTCTCTTTCCAGGACGGTCCGGGGTGGTCGTCTTCTCCCTGTATCTGATCGGTATGGTCCTGGCTATCCTCACCGGGGTGCTCTTGAAACACACACTGTTTGGCAGCCAGTACTCTCACTTTGTGATGGAACTACCCGCATACCACGCGCCTCGTCTGGTCGTGATCCTGCGTTCTGCGTGGCAGCGCCTTCGCATTTTCATCGTTCGTGCAGGTATCACAATTACCGTCGTCGTCACCGTTCTTGCAGTACTCAACTCTGTCGGGACCGACGGCTCATTCGGGAACGAAGACTCGGAAAACTCCGTTCTTTCATCGATCGGACGGACAATTACTCCGATATTCACACCGATGGGCATTGAAGAGGACAACTGGCCCGCCACGGTCGGACTCTTCACGGGGCTCTTTGCCAAGGAAGCGGTGGTTGGTACGCTGAGTTCCCTCTACGCGTTAAACGAAGACGCCGGAAACGCCGCAGCCGGGGTCGAAGAAGAAGATTTCGACTTCTGGGGAGGGATAGAAGAGTCCTTTGCAACGATTCCTGAGAACCTGGCAGGTCTGGTCGGCGCCCTGGGTGACCCCCTGGGACTTGGCATGATCAGTGATGACGTCGAGTTTGTCGCCGGTGAGCTGGAAGTTGAGAATTCCCTCTTCGACCGAATGCGGTCACAGTTCACCGTACCCGGCGCCTACGCCTACCTCCTTTTCGTCCTTATCTATTTCCCGTGTATTGCCGCCCTTGGTGCAGCTATTGAAGAGATGGGGGCCGGATACGGTTGGCTCCTTGCCGGCTACCTCACCGTGCTTGCCTGGGCGGTTGCGACAATCGTATACCAGCTGGCCACCGGTCCAAACGTGTTGCATCTGGGGATAGCCGTGGGGTTAATTGCAGGTATCATCGTATTTTTTGCGGCTATCGGCCGTCGAAGCCGGGAGATCGTTGCATGATCTCCAATGTTGAAGAGCTCCGTGCTGAGGTGCGGTGCTCCCTGGCGAATGCTGAATGGAGAATCCCGTTTCTTGAAACACGGGGCTATATCACCCGGCACAAAAAAGATATCGGACGGGCCGAAAACTCGGTGTCCATTCCGCTTGCAGGCTCTACTTACCAATTTGATACGGTCTCGGGACCATCTTCACTCGGAAATATATGAACTCTATACTGGTTTTTTCCACTTTTTTTGACTTCGTACATAGCTTCGTCAGGATATTTTAGAAGATCGTCCCGGCTAAGATTCAGGTGCTGCCGACCAAACACTGCGATACCGATGCTACCGGTTACATAAGGCGCCGTTGGAGAATACTCATGCACAATTCCCCGCCGGCGAAATGAATCGAGTATTTTTTGAGCTACGTTGACGGCACCCTCAAGGTCAGTTGAGTCAAGAATAATTACAAATTCTTCACCGCCAAAACGAAAAATCCTGTCGCTATCCCGATGGAGACAACCGTTAATAACACTGACAACTTCTTTTAAACAGTCATCACCTTTCATGTGTCCGTATCCGTCATTATATGCCTTGAAATCATCGATATCGAGAAGGAGGATGCCTAGAGAACTGTTTTTTCGACGCAGACCAAGCAGGGAAGCATCAAGAACTTCCATAAGATATTTTTTATTAAATGCATTGGTTAAACCATCGATGGTATTTTCGTGATATAAATCTCTATTCATTTCGGTCAGCCTTTTACGATGGCTCGCTAGAACATTTACCACACTTGAGACTTCTCGAAAAACAACCCAGGCAACACCCAGATAGACAATACTCCACAGCTGAAGGTTTTCTTCGACAGAGGTAGTTTTGAAAATAAGTAAGTCTGGAAAATATAACTCAATAACAATAAAAAGAAAGGTTATAACGGCAATGGCGAAAAAGTATACGAGACGCCTCAGGCCTTCAGCTAACAAACAGACATTAATTACCAGAAGCAAAACGTAAATACTGGCCGGAGTTGTAATACTCCCTGCGAGGTAGAGACCCAACGGTAAAAAGATAAAATTCGACATAATAAGTGTTAATTCTCTTATTATCTGTATTTTTTTGACTCGTAAACTTGCTTCGGCGGTAGCCAGAGCTGTAAGCACTATCAACAACCAATGCGGCCAGGTATAAATGTAACTTCTTACATAAAATGCTGGGATAAACGAAATCAACCCTAAAAATGCGTAATTCAGCAACACAACAGCCAGGACCTGTGTTTCGTAGGGATAGCTGTCACGATTTTTTAGAATTTGAATTACTTTGGGCGGAAACATTTTCACTAATAATACCCCCTCTGCATATAGTCCGGCCTTTACCGGCAAGTATAACAAAGAAGTTCAAAATAAATTTTGACGTTTTGAAATCTGCATATACATATTTACCGCAGAACAAAGTCAGAAGGAGGACTTTATGCCGATACGAACAGCAAAGGCGGCGTGGAAAGACACGGTGTCCAAGGGAAAAGGGGTCATGGAGCTGGGAAGCGGGGCGTTCAAAGGGAACTACTCGTTTGGATCGCGTTTTGAGGAGGAGAAGGGGACAAACCCGGAGGAACTGATCGGCGCGGCCCATGCGGGGTGCTTTTCAATGGCCCTTTCTCTGGAGCTTGAAAAAGCCGGATTTACACCGGTTTCCATTGCGACTCAGGCCAAGGTTCATTTTGACACGAAGGAGCTGAAGATCACCACGATCGACCTCTCAACTGAGGCAACGGTGAAAGGCATCGATGACGCCACCTTTCAGAAGATCGCCGACGGCGCCAAGCACGGGTGCCCCGTTAGCAAAGCGCTCACCGGCGTTACGATCAACCTCACCGCCAAGCTGCTGAAGTAACTGCAGGGGCAGCAAAACTAGTGGCAGCAAAGTGAGTGCCGGCGGGGGCGTTTGGGCAAGGGGCTCACACCCGCCTCTTCGCCTCCGGCGGCTTTGGCAGTGTTGCTTCCCTCCCTTCATTTCCGTCTCTTCGTTTTAGTTCCGCCCTGCGTGTGTGTGTGCGTGCGTGTGTGCTTGTTGACCACACAACTATTCCTGAGATACACTAAACATGTAATTCGACAACTTCTGAGAAATCGTCGCTCCGTTTTCGGTTTCAAGGAAAGCCAGGCTTTTCGAGAATATCTTATTTTTGAAAACGTCTAATCACATTTTGTCTTATCCAAAGGTAGGTACTGATGGAGAAGAGGATCGGATCGATAATTATCCTTGTTGGGGATCGGTCCCATATACCCACTCTTAACAAACTTTTCACCGAACACTGCGAAATTATCATTGGACGCCAGGGTGTACCCTTACATGATCGCCGCATCAGCCTGATTTCTCTTATTGTAGAGGGGTCTACCGATGCCATTGGTGCCCTGACCGGAAAAATCGGCAGGTTGAAAGGTCTGCAGGTAAAATCCGTGCTCACATCGTACCAAGACAGCACGGAATGAATGACACCTGTCTGGAGGCACTCTACACAAGTGCCCGTAAGGTCTGTACCGAAGAATGTGGTACGGGAGTACTCGTACGCGGTATCGTAGAGTTTTCCAGTTACTGCAAAAACAGCTGTACCTACTGCGGTCTTCGGTCACAGAACGGCTCCGCCGGGCGTTACCGGTTGTCCACCCAGGCGATACTGAGTTCGGTCGGGAAACTTTACCGGCTTGGTGTTCGTACGGTGGTGTTGCAGTCCGGGGAGGACCCGGAACTTTCCGCAGATTGGGTATCCTCTCTCGTTGCACAGATAAAGGAGCGCTGGGATATTGCCGTGACCCTCTCTCTCGGTGAGTGGCCTCGATCCTCCTACAGGCAGTGGCGTGAAGCCGGTGCCGACCGATATCTGTTAAAAATTGAAACCACCGATATCCAGCTGTACCACAGACTGCATCCCGGTATGAACTACTCCAATCGGCTCCGCTGCATCGATGATCTGGAAGAACTGGGGTACCAAACTGGTTCCGGGATCATCGTCGGTCTGCCGGGACAAAGTGACGCTTCTATCGCCAAGGATCTCCAGTTTTTGTATGAGCGGGACTTCGATATGATCAGTATCGGCCCTTTTATACCCCATCCACGGACGCCACTTGCGCATTACCCCGCCGGTTCGATAGAGCGCACGTGTACCGCCCTTGCCCTCATCAGGTGTTTAAGTAAGAACTCCCATCTGCCGGCCACCTCTGCCCTGGCAGCCACAAATCCGGACAGGCGCCATCTGGGACTTTTGGCCGGTGCAAACGTAATAATGCCGAATTTCACCCCTCAGAATCACGTTGAACACTATGACATCTACCCCCATGAGGGACGGGTCGCAACACCGGAATCCTCGCCCCTGCAGAAGGCAGAGTATCAAGTGCGCTTAGCCGGGCGGCACATGGATTATGCAAAAGGGGATTCCTTAAAAACCAAGGCACCCACCGGCCAAACGGGACAAGGATCATTTTCATGAACAACACACCCAAATCACTCCGCCTGCACATCGGAATAATCGGGCGGACAAACACCGGCAAGTCCAGTTTTGTGAACTACATCAGCGCCCAGGATGTCTCCATCACCTCGCCGGTTCCCGGTACCACCACCGACGTGGTGGAAAAGACGATAGAGCTGGCCCCATTGGGGCCGGTGGTACTTCTCGACACCGCCGGCTCAGATGACAACACGGAGCTTGGATCACTCCGGGCGGCAAAATCAACGGCGGTGCTGGACCGCTGTGACATCGTCTGCCTCCTGGTAGAGTCCAACGTCTGGACCGAATATGAAGACCGACTGGTAGCGGCGATACAGGACAAAAAGCTCCCTTTTATCATCGTCGTCAACAAAACCGATTTGAATCGGGCCGACGAGGTGTTTCTGCACAAGATCGGCGAGTACACAACGGACATCCTCCTCTGTTCGGCAGTTCAGCCGGAAGGAAGGGAGGCGTGTATCACTGCCTTAAAAGAGATACTCATACGTCTTGCCCCGGACGATTATTTTCAGCCGCCGCCTTTGGCCGAAGATCTGGTGGGGCCCGGCGGTCACGCCGTCTTGATTGTCCCGATTGATGTAGGAGCTCCCAAGGGGCGCTTGATTCTCCCGCAGGTACAGACTTTGCGGTCCCTCCTCGATGCGGGCGCTGCCGGAACTCTGGTGAAAGAGGATGAGTATCCTGGCTTTCTGAAACAACTGAAAGGGGACCCGGAGTTGGTGATTTGCGATTCCCAGGTGGTAGACATGATGGTCCGGGAGACACCGGCCCACATCAAAGCTACAACATTTTCCATACTCTTTGCCCGTTTCAAAGGGGACCTGGTAAGTGCCGCCCGGGGAGCCGGAATGATTCACCGTCTTAAAGAGGGTGACAGAGTACTGATCGCCGAGGCGTGCAGCCACCATCCCATGGAGGATGATATCGGACGGGTGAAGATTCCCGCCTGGATTGAAGACTACACCGGCCTCTCTCTGAATTGGACCGTCGCCGCCGGCAAGGACTACCCTGCCGATTTAGAAAGCTACAGTCTGATAATCCACTGTGGGGCGTGCATGCTCAACCGGCGGGCTATGCTCAACAGAGTTCAGCAGGCGGACAGTGTCGAAACCCCTATGACCAATTACGGCCTGGCCATCGCCACAGCCCATGGAGTCGGTGGGCGGGTGCTGGAGCCGTTTCCTGAGGCCCACCGTGCATACACCCAGGCCATGGCGCCCACAGACCACGACAAAAACCGCGGTAGTTCCCACACCTTTGCCGACCATCAGGGGGCGTGATGGGCACAATGAAGATTCTGAAGGCGAGAGTTCTCAAACAGAGCGCTTTTCCGCTTTTGCTGCTGTTCATCTACCTCATGGTCTGCCGTTACAATCTGGCCAACCCCTACCTGATTCCCCGTCCAGGGCAGATTGGAAACACTTTTATCACCCTTGTGGCGAAGGGAATCCTGCAGCAGCACATTTTTATGTCCCTCCGGCGTGTCTTCATCGGCTTTTTCATTACCCTGGGCGCCGCGCTGCCCCTGGCGGTTCTCTTTTATTTTTCCCATCGTCTGTCCCAATTTTTCTTGGGAACACTCCACTTTTTGCGCTGCACCCCGCCCCTTTCTTTGGTGCCGCTTTTGATACTCTGGTTTGGAATAGGCGAGGCCTCGAAGTTGGCGGTCATAATCCTGGCAAGTTTTTTCCCCGTCTTTCTCAACACCCTCAGCGGGCTGGAACAGGTCGATTCTCAGCTTCTGGAAATGGGAGATACCCTGGAGCTGAACAAACGTGAAAAAATTGTTCACATCCTCATTCCCGAGGCCCTGCCCACTGTCCTTACCGGTATGCGCCTCGCCTTTGGCTACAGCTGGCGGGCGCTGATTGGGGCGGAGATGATCGCGGCGGCAAGTGGACTCGGCTACATGATACTGGATGCCCAGGAAATGGCCCGAACCGATAAGGTTTTTGTCGGAATACTAACAATAGGCTTCCTCGGATTGGTTTTCGATATGGTGACGATGCGGATTATCGAAAAGAGATTTCCCTGGGCGGTAAAGGAAAAGATTTGAACGGCTGTTTTTTGAAGAATATGACAAAGACCTTCGTCGTTGACGGCAGCATTGTCCGTGCACTCAACGGTTTGGACCTGAATGTACCCAAAGGCGCCTTCATTTCCATAGTGGGCTATAGCGGCTGCGGCAAAAGCACCCTCCTCAAAACTATTATCGGTCTGATAACGCCGGACAGCGGAAGCCTCGATTTTGTTGGAATGGACGGGAGAACCGGTATCGTCTTTCAGGAGCCCCGTCTAATCGCATCAAAAAGCGTAAAGAAAAATCTCGCGCTGGCCCTAAAACACCAGAAAGACCCCGCTATAAAGGGGAAAACAATCGATGAAGTGATAGCGATGCTTGGTCTGACCGCCTTCAGCAACGCCCTGCCCTGGCAGCTTTCAGGAGGTATGGCACAGCGGGTAGCCCTGGGCCGTGCACTCTGTCGTCAGCCTGAACTGCTGCTGATGGATGAACCCTTCGGTGCCCTGGATGCCCTGAACCGAACCCGCCTTCAAGATGAACTTATCGATATTTACCTCAACAAAGCGATCACCATCCTCTTCGTGACCCACGACGTCTGCGAAGCGGTCTTCCTGGGCAACAGAGTAATCGTTATGGCCGATGGTCAAGTGAGCCGGGATATTCCGGTTCCTCTCAGCTACCCAAGAGATAAAACTTCCCGTGGTTTCATTTCCATACAAAATGAGGTTCTTGAAGCAATTGTCGAAGAAGACAAGCCCCATGATCAGTGTGGACAAATTATAGGTACAAGGAGAAAGCTATGTCAAAAACAACGTTTAAGAGAGGTTACGCCGGGTTAGTCTTCTTTTTCACCACCCTGTTCTGTTTTGCCGGAGGCGTGCAAGAGGGCCAACTATCGGAGATCAACGTATCCTACGTTAAATCACCCTTCAACCTGTCCGCGATTGTTATGAAAGAGCGGGGAATGCTGGAAGAGGCCTTCGCCGAACAGGAAATCGAGGTGAAATACCACGAGATCAACTCCGGGGCAAAACAGGCCCAGGCGATGGCCGGCGGTTCTCTTGACATCGGTGGGGTGATGAACACCACCTCGGTAATCCTGACCAACAGTGCCGGCAATGATGTGAGAATAGTATCTGCTTACAGCAGACCCATACACGTCTTTTCCATTGTAAGCGCCGACGACGAAATACGAACTGTCGAAGACCTGCGCGGTAAAAAAGTCGCCGGTCCCAAAGGTACCGTGCTGCACCAGCTACTGGCCGCCGCCTTACAGTCAAAAGGAATGAGCCTTGAGGACGTAGAGTTTCTCCAGATGGACCTCCCCCAGGCCGCAACCGCCATGAGCGCGGGCCAGATAGATGCAGCTCTTTTGGCCGGTAACCTCGTAATTAATGCTCAGAAAACCGGTGCCCATATAATCACTACCGCCGAAGGGCTTGTCACTCCGACCCTGGTAATTGCCGCCCGGGGACCCTTTGTAGATACCCATCCCCAGGTAGTTGAACTGTACATCGATACCAACCGGGCAGCGTTAGCGTGGATCGAAGAAAATCTGAATGAGGCCCTTCAAATGGGTGCGGAAGAACAGGGAATCTCTCTGGAAGACGCCCGTACGCTGTACACCTGGACACAGTTTGCCGATACCCTCGAAACTCGTGACCTGGAGGCGATGGAGGCGGATATCGATTTCATGCTGCAAAATGGAATGCTTACAGAGAGAATCAGCGCCGAATCCTGTGTGGCCGAGGCGGCCCTGCCCTAAACCACCAAAGAGGACCGTCTGAATGAGCCCCGTTATGTCCGGCCGCAGCGGGGCGTCTACTCTTTTCGGGCGAGCGGTGCCGGATCAGGTGCCGCCCACTCACCAATCCACGCGATAAGGGCATCCATGACCGGCGCGAGGGCCCGACCTTTATCGGTGAGGTGGTATTCCACCCGGACGGGCATCTCGGGAAAGACAACCCGCGAAACGACCCCCTCATGATCGAGTTCTCGGAGGCGTTCGGAGAGCATGCGATCACTGAGGCCGGGAATCTCGGACCGAATGGCGTTGAAGTGGTGCACACCACCAAGCAGAACGCGGATAATCGTCGCCGTCCACCGACCGCCGATGAGTTCGGCGGCGCGCTGGTAATGTTCGCAGTACAACTCGTCATTTTTATTCATAGTATCACCTCGTCATAACCACTCGTCCTAACCGCTTGCCTGTCTATACTATCATTCGTATACTCACGTATCAATGTTTAGTTACTAATCAAGGAGATTCTTTATGGCAAAACCGAAGATCGGTATTATTGTGGGTACTACCCGGGCGACGCGTATCGCCGACAAGCCGGCCGCTTGGTTGATGGACATCGCAAAAAAGCACACCAGCATGGACTTTGAACTCGTCGATCTCAGAGACTTTCCCATGCCCTTCTTTGACGAACCCGCCTCCAACGCCTACGTCCCGGCCACCAACGAGATTGCGCAGAAGTGGCAAAAGAAAGTAGCTGAGTTTGACGGGTACATCTTTATAACCGGCGAGTACAACAACAGCGTCCCGGCGGTACTGAAGAACGCCCTTGACTACGCCTACCCTGAGTGGAATCGCAAACCCGCCGCGTTCTTTGGCTATGGCTCCGCCGGCGGCACCCGAGCGGTCCAGCACCTGCGGGAGATCGCTATAGAAGTGCAGATGGCACCGGTCCGTCACGGCATCTATATCATGGGCGGAGACTTCATGGGACTGCTGCAGGGGGAAAAGGAGATGAAGGATTTGCCCTATCTGACACCGCTGGCGGAAGACATGCTCACCCAGCTTGAGTGGTGGACCGTCGCTCTCAAAGAGGCGCGGGCGGCCTGATCACCGGCGTAAGCCATGGTTGGATTTTCGCCCCGACAGCCGGGGCGAAAAACTCCGCAGAACGAAGTTCGAAACAGACTTGGTTCTTGGTTCTTGTCCGCTGCGGCCGTCTCTACAGTCTACAGCAGTTTTTCGGTTCCGCTGTACATCTCTGTGGCGTTGATGACCAAGACACCATGACCGGGATGTTTGGTGGGATTCCAGCTCTTCATCCAGTCGAACAGTTTCCCTGAGGTATGGTACTCGAAATCACCTTTAATCTGGTAGGACTTGCCTTCCCCGGTGATGAACAGGACTGCAACCTTGCTCTTCGCCTCTATGTTCTGTTTGGTTTTGAAAAAGTAGTTGTCGGCAATGACAATACGACTGTCGTCGCTGAGTGCGACAGATGAGGCATAGATGCTGTTCGGCATCCCATTGCTGTCAACGGTGGTCACCACTACGGCGCCGTCTCTCTGCTGCCAGGCTTGTTGCAGTACATCACTCATGTTTTAACTCCGTTTTATGTTCGATTTCTTCTATTGTAAACCTCTCGGGTGTATCAGTCGATCGTCAAATGTGACCTGCTCGATTGAAGAAATCGTAATGTGTTGAGC
>JBAYPC010000036.1:0-11961 GCA_041677905.1 Alkalispirochaeta sp.
GCCGGAGGGAATCGAGCTTTATGGTAGACGTATCCGCTGGCGTGAGTTAAACCACCCGGGACGCGCGTTTGGGTACCGAGTTGACGAAGGGGACCGGAGCTTCGGGTACATTACCGACATAGAGTTGCGGGAACAGGATTTTGAAAAATCCGTAGAAAACAAAAAATTCTTTGAGGGCCTTGATGCCATGATCCTGGACACGCAGTACACTCTCGATGAGGCGATTGAAAAACATGACTGGGGACATTCATCGTTTAGTCTGGGAGTGGATTTTGCGGTAGCGTGGAATATCAGTAACATGTACATGTTTCACCATGAACCGCTCTACAGCGATAAAAAACTGGATCAAAACCTTCAATCGGCGCGGTGGTACGCAAAACGAATCGGCGGCAATACGCTGGAGATTGAGCTTGCCACCGAAGGTGTCACAATTGATGTCGGATGATGAGCCTCTGATCATACGTCCGGAAGAACGGGCTGAACTGTATATCCTTCTGGCGTCCCGGGAGCATCTGCTGCACCCGGAACTGGACGGACTCAAACAAAGACTGGAATCGGATCTCTACAAGAGGCACTCTATTGAAGAGATGGAAAACCTCATCCGGCGAGTACATGACGACCAACGGTAATATGAAAAAACTCTTTTTTGTTTTATTTGTATGTTCTCCTGTATTCTGGTTCCCGGGGCCGCTGTACGGAGATGACCTCGGTACGGCTCATTCCGTGACACCCGCATTGTGGCGATCTGAACTGATGGGGTCTTCCATTTCTCCACTGCCAAGAGGCGGGTCCGATCCACTGGGGCGATTTTTTCTTCCCCATGAAGGTGCCGAAACGAAGCGGCCGATTATAGCCGGAAGCGGTGGTGCATCGGTGGATGGAACAGGTGCAGGAGGCAGCCTGGGCTTCCTCATTCCGACGCTACGAGGCGTTTGGGGTGGGGTGACCGGAATATATGCTGACGATACGGGAACTCTCTGGCGTGGTGATGTCGGTGTAAGCAGACCGATCGGCCACAGAGTACACGGAGGCGCTTCAGTAACGGTACAGATAGCAACCGATGGGAACCGAACGGATGGAGGTCTCGGGTTTAACTTTGGCGGGGCGTATTATCCTGCGGGAGTCGGCGGAACAAATGGACTGTCGTTTCACGGTGGTATCCGTAATGCCGGAAAGTCGGTTCGGCTCGACCGTGATATGGAACCGGTCTTTCCGTCGTTCACGCCCTTTGCAGGAGTGCAGTTCACCCTGATTTCGACGGACGCCGTTTCAATTGGCCTGGCCGGCAGTACGGCCCTTGAAAGCTTCCGGTACCTCTCCCTGGACGGCTCCATTGCCGTGCATTTTGATAACGGCGTACGGGGTTCGGTGGGATGGTACCATCGTTTCGGCAGTGGAAGCGACGGCCTATGGCCGGGGTTAAGCCTGGGGGTGAGTATCCCTCTGTCTTCAGGAAAAGACGCCGACACGAGGATTCACGCGGCCGGTCAACCGGACCGTCGAGGAAGTGGTGTGGTGACCGGTGGTTTCAGTACTCAGTTACCGAGTATTGATTCGGTTCCTCCTCTGATTACCGTAGACGTCATCTCGCCTGATGTACGTGGGCGTAAAACTGGCGAGTTGGGCGAGACGATCTTCCTTGGACCTCGCCCGGATATACGCGAGTTGTACATTGATCTTCAACTTGAAGACGATCGTTCTGCCGGTGAAATCACGGCTGAGTTGATCGGACCATCGGGAAACACCGTTCAACGCAGGCAGTTTCTCCCCCGGGAGACTAACGTGCCGCAGGGATCGTTGGCCGAACGGCTGACTTCACCTTTGGGGCAGACGACTATTTCGGGGACTCTGTTCTGGTCTGTTGATGCGGCTGAACAGGACGGTTTTTATCGCCTTGCAGTAACGGGACGTGATGGAGCCGGAAATAAAGGGACACCTCAATTTTTCGATATCCTGGTAGATACCCAAAGTCCCGACCTCCAGCTGTTGACGGAAGAGGTCTATCCGGATGACACGTCACAGAACGTCCTGTTGGACGAGGGCCTGTTGGAGGAGGGCCGATCGAAGGGCAACGGATCGAAGGGGAGAGGGGAGTTTCTCGTACGTCGGAACCAGCGGTTCAGCGTCGATTTTCGTGTCCGTGACGCCGAACAAGTATCGGCCTATCTTGTCGACGAGGCGGGTCGTCAGCTCTTTCCACTTGATCTTGATGTTTCCTCAGGCGCCGACGAAGACGGATATCTTCTCGGTACGGTTGTGTGGAACGGAGTGTCACCAGACGGCTTCCGGATTGCTGAAGGAGCCTACCGTATTGAACTGGTAGCCTTCGACTTTCTTGGAAACCGCGCGTCCCTGACCGGTTCTCCGGTGGTGGTCGAGCATGAAGTACCGAAACTGCACCTGGCAGTATCAGGCGACCTGGTGGCCCCGACCGGTAACGGACCGCGGGAAACGATAACACTGGAAACCCGTTTAACCCCCGTGGAAGGTCTCAAAGAATGGGGAATTTCAGTAATCGATGCGGCCACCGGAGATATTACGGCTGCCTGGTCGGGTATCGATTTACCCCCGGAAAAGATAGTTCTTGATGCGGCGGCTTTTCCACGAGACGGTAAGTACTCCATCAGAGGACGAAGTTTGTACCAGAATGGAACCGAAGCGACGGCGCCGGAGCAGACGGTAATTGCCGACAGTAGCGCGCCGTCGATCGAAATTGCCCTTTCCAAACGGACCGTACGTCCGGAAACCGGTCGCGATATCGAAATCTACTTCGAAGGTGATGACGAAATATCTCAGGTCCGCCTCTACGTCGAACCGGTCTCATCCCGTGGGCAGGAACGTCTGCAAATAACCGACTTGAAAGACGATAGTGTCATCGCTCAATTCAGGGAACTCCCGGACCGCTATTCCTGGTCGTTTACCGGGTCCAAAGGAACCCTTCTGCCTCCAGGGATGTACCGTTTGTGGGCGGCGGCGGAAGATGCTGCGGGAAACGTCGCACGGTCGTCTTCCCGAGACGTGATACTGCTCGAACGGCTCGAAGGGGTTGGAATTCTTGCCTTGAAAACGATATTCAGTCCAGGTGGTATCAAAAACGACACAGTGATATTGGTACCTGACGGTCCATCTGAAGAGGATGGCTCTTTCTCCGTGGAAATCCAGGACCGTACAGGAACACCAGTGCGTTTGTTTCGGGGAAGTCTGCCTATGCCGGACCAGATCGAGTGGAATGGACGAAACAACAGCGGCCTCGTCGTCCAGGATGGACGGTATCGGCCGGTCCTGACGGTAGGTGTCACCGGTGTGGAGCAGATGAAGGCTCCGGGAGATTGGATTTTGGTAGATACCACAGCGCCTCAAGGCCGCCTCGCCATAACCGGGCCATCCGTGGTGTCTCCTGACGGCGACGGAATCCAGGATGAACTGATTTTCGATCTGACGATCATTGGTGAAGACCGATGGAACGATCTCTCCAGGAAGTTTTTTGTCTCTATGGCCGAAGACAACGGATTCCGGGTACTCGAAAACGTACGTGTACCCGAGCTGACGCCGGGAGAGAATTCATGGAATCTGCGACAGTCTGATGGTCTGGCCCTGCCGGACGGTGCCTATCGGGTCGGTGTTGAGCTGGCCGATCCAGCCGGTAATACAACGGTCCTGCAGAGCGAACCATTCCGGGTCGACACCCGCCCGATTACGGCGTTTGTACGGGTTAACCGAGGTACAGTAAATCCCAAAGGTAAGCCACCGATACGTACCGTCACCGTATCTCCTGTCGTCAGCGACGTTACAGGTTTGCAGTCTTGGTCATTGCGAATAGTCGATGAGTCCCTCGGCCAAACTGTCTTTGAAGATACCGGGAAGGATGGAACCGTTCCGGTGCCGGTTGTCTGGCCGGTTGAGTCAAACGGAGATTTGGCCGGGACACACGTTTCCGACGGTGTATATTTCGCCATATTTGAAGCCTCATATGACCACGGACCTTCTGTTCGTCGGGAATCGCCGAGATTCCGGGTGGACGCTTCGGGACCGGAAGTGACCGTCACGGTCATACCGCAACCGTTTAGTCCGGATGGTGATGGAATCGACGATGTCCTTTCGTTTTTCCTTGAAGTAAGAGACGCATCGCCGATTGGATACTGGTATCTGGAAATATTCGATTCAAGAGGAGCCTTTTTCTACGATGTTGGGGCGGAAGGCTCGCCTCCCGATGTGATCAGATGGGACGGCCGCGCTCGTAACGGGGAAACGGTTATGTCCGCTGAAGAGTATCCGTGGAGACTGGAAGTGGTAGATTCCCTGGAAAACGTGACCGTTCGGGAGGGGAGTCTTCTGGTCGACATTCTGGTGGAACCGTATGAGGGAGGATACCGAATGCAGGTTCCAAGTATCACATTTCCGCCAAACTCGGCTAATCTTCCGGTCACTGGTGACGACGGTGGAGCTCGGAAGAACAGAGAGGTCCTTGCCCGAGTGGCTGAAATTTTGGCCCGTTTTCCCGACTATTCTGTTGTTGTAGAAGGGCACGCGGTAAACATCACCGGAACCGAGCGGGAAGAAGTTGAAGAACTCCAGCCGCTCTCCCGAAAAAGAGCGGAGGCGGTCCGTTCCGCACTGATTGAACGGGGCGTTTCTGCCCGAGTCCTGACGGCCACCGGCCGTGGAGGCACACTTCCCGTTGTGGATCACCAGGATGAACAGATGCGTTGGAAAAATCGAAGAGTAGACTTCATTCTTCAGAAATAGACTGAGGAAAGAAGATGAAATTCAACCGACATATTTTGCAGAAAATCCGCGAACGGACCGACATTGTAGGTGTGGTTAGTCAATACACGCAACTGAAGCAGCGAGGAGACCGCTGGTGGGGGTTAAGTCCGTTCAAACCGGAGAAAACCCCGTCCTTTGCGGTAAAACCGGAGGAGGGCTTTTACTACTGTTTCGCCACACAAAAAGGAGGAGACGTCTTTCGGTTTATCCAGGAAATGGAAGGACTTTCGTTTCCTGACGCCGTTGCATACCTGGCGGAATCGGCGGGAATCCCCCTGGAGCAGTCTGAGAGTGACGGAAAAGAGGAAAAAGAGCGTAAAGCTCTTTTCGAATTGTACGAACGGGTCACAAAGACATTTCGATACTTTTTGCAGGATGACGAAAAAGGCAAACATGCCCGGGAGTATGTAACCGCCCGGGGGATAACCGAGGATTCAATTGATACGTTCGAATTGGGCTACTCCGTTAACGAAAGTAAATGGTTGTATCGGTTTCTTTTGACAAAATCGTATTCGCCGGAATTTCTGGCGAATTGCGGCCTTTTCTCACAGCGCTCAGTCGAATACTCCCTGTTTCGTAACCGACTGATGTTTCCAATACGGGATGAGAGGGGCAGGGTTGTCGCTTTTGGCGGACGGGCATTAGCAGCCGAAGAGCGGGCAAAGTACATTAACAGTCCTGAGACCCCGATCTACACCAAAAAACGGACTCTCTATGGGCTGTACGCAGCGCTGGACGCGATACGACAAGAGCGGCGCGTTCTGCTTGCAGAGGGGTACACCGACGTTATTGCCCTGCATCAGAGTGGACTCGAGCAGAGTGTGGCACCGCTGGGAACGGCATTTACAGACGAACAAGCACGGCTCATAAAACGATGGGCCGATGAGGTCGTTCTTGTTTTTGACGCCGACAGCGCAGGAGTCGAGGCGACGTTCAGGGCGGCCACTGTCGCTGAAAAGGCGGCGCTGAACTGTATGGCCGTCGCGGTGCCAAAAGGAAAAGACCCGGCTGATCTTTTTCGCAACGAAGGTGCCGACGCAGTTCGTCAAATGATAGACGGTGTTGTCCCTGTTTTCGACTATCTTCTCGACAAATCGGCCGAAAACCTGGACCGAAGCAGCCCCCGCAGCGGGGAGTTGCTGTTGCGGAAACTTTTTCCGTATATTAGTATCATCAGTTCGGAGGTCCGCCGGGAGGCGCTATTCGAGCGGATAGGTGACCTTTTGCATGTTACGGTCCCGGCAGTGGTAGCAGACTTTGAGAGTTGGCGTAAAGGAGAACATCCGCATAGAATCGCAGAGCCTGTACAGCAAAACAAATCGAAGACGAGTCGCGACGTCTCTCTCTTGCTCGCCACCGCGCATGATGGCGAGCTATTTGCGTATTTGAGACAGATTGTTTCCGTGGATGACATTGAGGATGCTACCGCACGACAGCTTTACTACTCATTGGAGGATGCGTATCGCCACGGCGAACCACTTGCCCGCGGGGTTATCGATAGAATATCGGACGAAACGACTCGTGATTTTGTTTTACAGCGTTTGACATCTGAGGAGTTTTCCGGTTGGACAAAGAGAGATATCGACCATGCGATTGGATATCTGCAAATACGGAAGCTGCAAGAACGACAAAGAGAGTTGGAGCGTTTGCTGAAGACTCTGAATGAGCAGGACCAGCATGAAATCAGGCGGGTTCTCGAACAAAAAATGGCCATAGACCAGGAACTGGCAAAACTGAAGGTGAGGGCAGATGACCGAGTTGCAGAATGATCCTGCAATAGCACGTTTAATAGATTATGCAAAATCTAAAACTTCGATCAGTTATGATGAAGTTCACGATTTTTTGCCCGAGGCGATCGTAAACTCGGAGAAAATTGAAGAGGTGCTCAGCCTTCTGGCAAAGCACAATGTTGTTATCGACGAGAGCACCGACGACGATTCAGACGACTCGGATGATTCGGACGATTCAGACGGGAAAGATGCCAAAAAGAACAGCCCTGACGATATTGACGAGGACGATGATGACGAGACTGATGACGATAACGGCGACGATGGGGACAGCCTGACCACAGAAGCTGAAGCGCGGCGAATTGCACAGCGTTCGAAACGGGTCATTGTCGGTGACAAGGACGCCGCCATCGACGATCCGATCCGCCTTTACCTGAGAGAAATAGGAAAGGAGAATCTCCTTACCGCAGAACAGGAAGTTGAACTCTCCAAGGCAATGGAACAGGGCGAGTATATCATCAAAAACGTCATTCGCGGCAGCGGTATGGTCATTCCAGAGTTCTTTGAACTGGGAGAGAGGACCTTTCGCAAAGAGGATCCTCGCGAACTTGGGCTGTCAAAAAAAGAGATTTCCGAATATCTTGCAGAACGTCGAAGGTTAAACAACTTCTATCGTGAGTCGCTAAAAGAAGTGTTGCCCGAACTCCGGGAGTACATCGAACTCAAAAGGGTGACCTATGAAAAAGGCATCGATATCCTTACAGACGACACGCTCGCCAAAAAAAAGAAGAAACTCCTCGGGGCTCTTGACGAAATTGAAATCCATCAGGACGAGATTTTAAAATTCAGCGGTGGCTTTTCCCGGGCAGCCAAACAAATCGAACGGTATCGAGAAGACCAGAGTCGGGTGGAAAAACGGCTGCGAGTCACCAACTTGAGAGAGTTGCGATCCCTCGGACGCGGATTGGCTATAGCTCAAAAGCGTATCGACATTGAAGAGGACCTTGGTCTGTCGGCTGATCAGATCAAAGAAAAAATTCGGCAAATTCAGGTTACGGAGAAAAAACTTCGTGAACTGGAATTCTACTTTGAAGATTCTACCGACGATATCCTGGAGATGTCTACTGAAATTGAGCGCGGCCGGATCATGATGCAGACGGCCAAGGACAGATTGATACAGGCCAACCTGCGGCTTGTGGTCAGTATCGCAAAAAAATACACTAATCGGGGACTTCATTTTTTTGATCTTGTTCAGGAAGGAAATATTGGCCTCATCAAGGCAGTCGAGAAGTTTGAATACCGAAAGGGGTATAAATTCTCCACCTATGCTACGTGGTGGATTCGACAGGCAATAACCCGGTCTATCTCAGACCAGGCCAGGACAATCCGAGTTCCTGTCCACATGATCGAACAGATCAACAAAGTGGTTCGCGAAAGCCGTCAACTCATGCAGGTCCTTGGACGGGAACCGAGTGATGAAGAGATTGCGGAGCGCCTCGGATGGAACGTTGCCCGGGTAAAGTCGGTGAAAAACGTAGCCCGGGAGCCAATCTCGCTGGAAACGCCCATTGGTGAAGAGGAAGATTCTCTTCTCGGGGACTTTATCGAAGACAAAGAGGTAGAAAATCCGGCCCACCAAACGGCATTTACCCTCCTGCAGGAGCAGCTCCGCGGCGTTCTTGGTACGTTGCCGCCGCGGGAACAGGAAGTGCTTAAAATGCGTTTCGGACTGGAGGACGGGTATTCCCTTACTCTTGAAGAGGTCGGTCTCTACTTCAATGTAACCCGTGAACGTATACGACAGATAGAAGCAAAAGCGCTACGGCGTCTTCGCCATCCGAAGCGAAGTCGTCGTCTCAAAGATTATCTTGACAGTTAAGGGGTGTGGAAAAGGATGATCCAGGACACGATCGAGAAACTGAAAATTCTCCAGGATATTCTGTCTCAGAAATACGCTTTGGAGCAGGAAATTGAGGAATTGCCGCGAACGTTGGCAACGAAAAAAGAACTGGTAAGCCGACTGAAAAAATCGTTTCTTGAAAAGAACGAAAAGTACGAGGAGGCACGGCGTAGAGTGGCCGATCTCCGGGTGCGTCTTCAGGAAGCAGAGGCAGATCGTGAGAAATACGAGTCTCAAATGGACCAGATCACTACCGCCCGAGAGTACGATGCTCTTGAAAAAGAGATTCGAGACGCCTCTGATCGGGAACAACAGCACCGTCGCGATCTGCAGCGTGAGGAGAAAGAGCTGGAAGAACAGCGTATCCGGCTGGAACGTGAAGAGGCTATGATAAAGTCGGAGGAAGAAGAACTCGATCAGGAACGAGCCAAAATCGACAGTGAAACAGCCGACCGGAAGGACACACTAAAAGAGCTAACTAAAGGCGAGAACGAGACGGTCCCCGGCCTGGATGAAGATCTGCTCTTCAAGTTTGAACGGATTATCCGCAGTAAAGAAGGTGAAGGGATTGTCGCCGTCAGAAACGGTGTCTGTACCGGTTGTCAGATGATCCTTCCGAACCAGTTCGTCAACGATGTTCGCAAGAGTGAGGAGATTCTCTTTTGTCCATACTGTTCCAAGATCGTTTTTTACACAGATGACGATACCGATCTGGATGACACCGGTTTTTCTGCATCCGATGAAGAATCACTGGCTGATCTTGTGGATGAT
Source organism: Alkalispirochaeta sp. (assembly GCA_041677905.1). Lineage (GTDB taxonomy): Bacteria > Spirochaetota > Spirochaetia > DSM-27196 > Alkalispirochaetaceae > Alkalispirochaeta. Next base: position 9,166 of record JBAYPC010000036.1, read on the forward strand.
GATTTCGATGAGAACCTTTTTGACGAAGAAGAACTGACGGGATTGACCGATGAAGACGAACTAACCCCGGAAGAAGAAGCGGAATACGAGGAAGACGACGACGAAGCCGTTGACGATGAAGAAGAGGAAGACGAGGACGTTGAAGAGGTCGATCCGGCCGTCGATCTCGAGGACGAGGATGATTCGTTACTTGACGAAGATGATGATGAATTTGAAGATGAGGAGTCCGACGAATAGATTGCTGATGTAACGTTAAACAGAGGGTCAGGTTGCCGCTCCGGAAAAAATCCGGGGAGGAAAGTCCGGACTCCGGAAAGCACGGTACCGGGTAATCCCCGGCTGTACCGGCAACGGTACAAGAGATAGTGCCACAGAAACCATACCGCCCGTTTCGTTCGCGAAGCGGGTAAGGGTGAAACGGTGAGGTAAGAGCTCACCGGTCTTTCAGTAATGGAAGGCGTCATGGTAAACCTTACCGGGAGCAAGACCAAGCAGCAGAAGGATCGCTTGTTCATATCTGCGGGTAGGTTGCTAAGATTCTTCGGGTAACCGAAGGACCAGACAGATGGCAATCCACGACAGAATCCGGCTTATCGACCCTCTTTTTCACGTTATGCTCCATCGGTAGATGTTCGGGGTTATCGTTCATGAGACTTCCTGAATCACGCTTTCCGACAACCCGACGACGACACGGCGGTGTCCTTGTCATTCTCGTGGTAGCTCTGTTTGTTGCCGTCGCGGGAGCAGTTGCGCTTTTTGTAGTCCGATCACGGGCTCCAATATTTCCGATTTCTGCAACGGAACGTACCGACGACATTGTCACACTCTGGAACAGCGGAGACTACGACGAGCTGATCCGAGTCAGCACCGAACGGCTTCAGGAATACCCCGTTGACGAAACAGCGCTGTCGCTTCGCGGATTCGGCCGTTTCTACAGCGCCATGCAGGAAGTCAAGGAAGAGAAGAAACAGGATCTTCTGATAGGTGCTGTGCAGGATATGCACCGGGTCTTGCTACTTGACAAGCTGAACCTTCGTCGAGAAGTCCATTACGTATTGGGAAAGGCGTTTTTTCATCGGGGTCGTTTCTATTATGATTCTGCGATCTACCACCTTACGGTCGCCCAAAGTGAAGGCCTGCTGCAGTTGGACATGTTGGAATACTTGGCTCTCGCCTTCGAATCCCTGGGTAAATACGAAGATGCTGTAGTTTACTATCGAAAGGCCATAGATTTTGGTAACGAGACGGTACACAAGGTGAGTCTCGCCGATTTACTTATTGAAATGGGGCAATACCAGGAAGCCGATGAGCGTCTTGATGATGCCCGGCGACACACAACAGATGTTTCGGTTATTCGACACGCCTTGTTGTCTGCAGGGCGTTCATTCCAGAAACAGGGCAGATGGAATGAGGCAATTTCGGCCTATGAAGAACTTATTAAATTGAATCCGGCATCGGCGGATGCCCATTTCGGCATGGGCGAAACGTACGCTGCTATGGGGGATTCAAACCTTGCCCGTTTTGAATGGCGGGAAGCGGTAAGACTCAATCCCAACCATATTGAATCTTTGCAACGATTACAGGATGATTAGCGACACTACATCGGAGGAACACTGAAATATGGCCAAAAAGAACATTCTTAGCGCATTTTCGTCGGACATCGGCATAGACTTGGGAACGTGTAATACTCTGGTGTACATCCGCGGAAAAGGGATTGTCGCAAGTGAACCCTCCGTTGTTGCCGTAGAAAGAGGGACAAAAAAGGTCGTTGCCGTCGGGGAAGAAGCCAAGCGGATGTTGTGGAAGACTCCCGGTGACATTATCGCCATTCGGCCTCTTCGGGACGGCGTTATTGCCGATCTTGAAACGACCGAAAAGATGATCCGGTACTTCATTTCAAAAGTCCTGCAGCGTCGATGGTTTGTAAAACCTCGTATGGTAATTGGCGTTCCGTCCTGTATTACCGATGTCGAGAAACGGGCCGTTGTTGAAAGTGCTGAAAAGGCCGGCGCTCGGGAAGTTCGAGTTATCGATGAGTCCCTTGCCGCCGCAATCGGTGCAAATATCCCGATTTTTGAACCGGCAGGACATATGGTATGTGATATCGGCGGAGGAACCAGCGAGATATCCGTCATATCCTTAGGCGGCATGGTTGTTACCAACGCCATCCGCATTGGCGGAGACGAATTTGACGATGCGATAATCAAACACGTTCGACAAGTTCACAACCTGATTGTCGGAGAGAGCAGTGCCGAAGAACTGAAAAAGAGAATTGGAAATGCTACCGCCGACAAAAAAATCGAAAAAATGGAAATAAAAGGGACCGATGCTATCACCGGCCTCCCTCGGCGCCTGGAGATAGACAGTGTGGAAGTACGGGATGCACTGCAGGAACCGATTACCGCTATCGTTGAAGAAATCAAGCGTACTTTGGGACAGACACCACCAGAGCTTGCTGCCGATATTGTTGAGCGGGGCATCGTTCTGACTGGAGGCGGGTCGTTGCTGAAAGGACTGGATACGCTGATTGCCAATGAGACGGGTGTACCTGTTTTTCTTGCGGAAGACCCGATGAACTGTGTGGCCATTGGCGCCGGTATGTACTTTGAATATGAAAAGGGTCTTCGCCACGAGAACAACATCTACCGCAACTTATAACGGATGAAGCAGTCTCGACGAACCCTGTTGACGACAATCATACTTGTGCTCGTCGGACTCATCCTGATAGGTCTCAATTCAGGCTTTCAGCCGTTTCGACCCGAACAGGTTGCACTGGGATTCACTTCAGGATTTCAA